>JAITJV010000068.1 GCA_031278755.1 Treponema sp.
GTTTCCCACATAGGCTGCGGCTTCTCCTGTTCCGGTGTTGATGATGACGCATGCGCCGTTCATGATCCCGTTTCCTGAAAAGCGCTCCTGCGCACGGCCCAGGATCGCCGACGCGCGCTCCTGTATGTCCCTGTCCAGCGTTGTAATAAAGGAGGCTTCGGACGCCGAAGCGCCGGTAAAGGCCCCCGCGCCCCCCGCTTCACCGACTTGCCGCGCAAGAAGATGGTGGGCAAGCTGCGGAAGGGGAAGCGGCTCAACGGGAAGCGGTTCGGCCTTTGCAAGGAGGAGCGTTTCACCGTCAAACAATCCCCGCTGGCAGAGACGCTCAAGAAGGGCGTCGCGTTTTTCCCCAAGGAGTTCCCTGTTGCGCCCCGGATGTATAAGCCCCGGCCCGTTGGGAAGGACGGCAAGGACGGCGGCCTCGGCCCAGGAAAGTTCATCCGGGGATCTTCCGAACCAGCGCCAGGACGCGGCTTCAAGCCCGACGACATTGGCCCCGAAGGGGGCGTTTGCGCTGTAGAGGGCAAGAATATCGTCTTTGGATCTTCCCAGCTCAAGGCGGAGGGAGAGGATCGCTTCGGTTATTTTTTCAGGGATTGTACGCTTCACGGGGGGCCGCATGAGCCTGATGGTCTGCATGGTCAGGGTCGAAGCGCCCGACACTACCTTTCCCGCCTTTGCGTTCTGAACGAAGGCGCGGAATATCGCCGCGGGATCCACCCCCGGATGACTCCTGAAACGCCTGTCTTCCGCTTCGATGACCGCCGCGGCGAATTTTTCGTTTACCGTTCCCCCCGGAGGAAAACGCCACTGGCCGTCCACGGCGACCATGGCGCCAAGGAGCCGCCCTTCCCTGTCGCGGAGCACCGGCGAATAGTACACCGAAAAAAGGGGATCGGGCAGCGAAAGGAGGAAGAAAAGAACGAGGATCGCAAGCGAAGAGAGGTACAGAAACCGCCTGCCCCGGCGGGATCGCATCCGCGGGACAAGCTCTGCAAACCTGTAAAACAGGCCCGCGTCAAACCGCTTCACCGGCCTGAAGCCCTGACCCCCGGCACAAGGGCGCGTATCGACTCATCGTACATCGCGTAGGCGTGTACGGCAGGCTGGAAATAGCTTCCCCCGTACGCCTTGTTCATCATAAAGACCACGGTTTTTTCCTCGCCGCGCTCAAGATCAAAATAGGTCATTATCCTGTCGTCCCGTATGTCCTGATACTTAAACCGCGCAGCGGAAGAATCGTCGCCGCCCAGCCTGTAGTTCACGATTTCCCATGAAGCGGGAAGGGGATGCACCAGGGCGATTTCCGAAACCTTCCGGAGGGCGGTGTTCTTTACCGTAACGCGCACTTCCATGTCGTCTCCTGTTTTCGCGGACGAAGGATTCACCTGTTTGCCTTCGCGGTCCCGGTACTCTACATTGAGGGAAAGCCCGTCGGCCATGGCGGGTTCCAGGCCTTCTTCGGGAAGGCCCCGCACCGTTACGCGGACATAAACAGGAGAAGACGAACGGTTGACGGCGCGGTAGGGGGCGGAATCCCCCGCAAGGCTCCCCATGTCAAGCTGATGGAGCGGCGCCGTAAAGGAAACGTTTCCCGCCCGTCCGGCAATGGAGGCTTCAAGGGCAAGAGGCCCGTTTCCGGCGCCCCGCATATAGGGAACAGCCGCTATGAGCGCATAGGCTGTTTCCTGTGTGGAAAGCCACCTTTCCTCCGAAAGCGCCGCGGCTATTTCCTCAAAGAGGCCCCTGCCCCTTGCATCCTCAAGGAGGATCAATGTTTCAAGGATCATCGCCTTGTCCCTGAGGGAAGAACCGAAGGTTCCGGAAAGCTCGCGGTATTCCCCTACCCGCGTATCAAGGCTCCGCACCATGGCCCGCGCCGTGTCGCGCTGGCCCGCGTACCAGTAGGCCGCCGCAAGCCGCCACGCCGCCTGCAGGGTAAGCTCCCGCTGTTCGCGCAGCCTGTTCATGGAGCCGAGATCCGCTTCGCCCGCAAGGGCAAGCGTATAGAGGCGGTAAGCCTGTTCAACCTGGTTTCCTCCCCTGCTCTGCCAGAGGCCGGCCCTGTCTTTCTGATAGCGGACCCAGCGGCTTAACAGATCCGGGGGAACCGTGTAGCCGGCGCGTTTTGCTTCGACAAGGAAATGGCCCGCGTAGGTTGTGCCCCACTCGCTTGCCCCGCCGTCGCCGGGCCAGTATGAAAAACCGCCCGAGGGAACCTGAAAAGCGGTAAGCCGTTCTATGCCGGCCGCGATGTTCGTGTTGATTTCGGCAAGCCTCACGCCGTCAAGGTTAAGGGCCTTGTCAAGGTACAACTGGGGAAACGCCGCGCTTGTGGTCTGCTCAATGCAGCCATGGGGATATGCGACGAGGTACCGGAGGCGCCCTTCAAGATTGAGGGGGGGCAGCCGTGAAAATTCAAAAACGCCCGTATTGGTTCCCGCCTTCCCGGGAAAGGCTATGGTTCCTTCCCATGATTCACCGGCGGAAACCATGCCGGTTACGCTTTTGGAAACAGGAATGGCCGTTGACCGTACCTGCAGATCCGTTACATGATTGGCCGTTTTAAGCCCCGCCGATTCAGCCTTTATGCTGATCTTTACGTTTCCCGGAACAGCGGGGGCGGTAACGCGGAACTCGGTCATTTTTTCGCCCGGCTTGTCAAAGGCAATGGTTTTAACGCCGTCTTCCGCAAGGGCCGCCCCTTCCGCGGCAAGGCTGACGCGGACCTGGCGGGCGCCTTCCGTATAGGAATTGACCGAAACAGGGATCACCGTCTCGTCGCCGGGCGAGAGCGTGCGGGGAATGGTTCCGAAGACCATAAGATCCGAAGAAACGGTAACCGGCCTTTCCGCGGCGCCGTAGGCCCTGCCCGACTTATACGGTACGGGCGGCTCCTTTGTTGAAGAAGCCGCCATCACCATGATTCGAAGCGATCCTATGTACGGGGGAAGGATGAAGGTTTCCGTCTTCCGCTGTCCCGCGGCGAGTTCATAGGGTCCGAAGAAACGGACCACGGGCTTGAAGCGCTGGATTTCCTTGGCGCCGTCGTTAAAAACATCGTCGCCGCCGCCTATCGCAAGGAGCGTTTCAAGCTGGCCCGCGTAGGCGCCCATTATATCATGATAAAGATCCCACGACTTGAGGAAGGACGCTTCCCGCGCGTAAAAAGTGTTACGCGGATTGGGAAGGGTGTACCGCGTGAGGCCCAGAAGCCCTTCATCCACCACCGCGGCCGTATAGGTCATGGGCCGTCCCGAACTTTCGCTTACCGTAAATGAGACCGCCGTTTCAGGCTCCCAGTTTGCCGCGGCTTCTATGCGCGGGTTTATCCGCGTCCTCGGATCTTCCACCATCACCGGCACAATGCCGTAAAGCCGCATGGGGAGATCGTTCGCCGTCTGAAGATGGGGCTGAAGCAGGGTTACGTGCACATACACGTTGGGAACCATCGAAGGATCGGCGGTAAACTCATAGCCGGTAACGGTATCGGCGCAGGCAATCCATTCTTCCCTGAGAATACGCCCGCCCTTCTCCACCGCCACCAGGGCGGCGGCGTCCCTGTTGGAAGGAAAGCTGACGCGGACTTTTTCACCCGCTTCGTAGCCGGTTTTTTCTGCTGAAAGGACCAGCATCGCCGAAGCCCCCTGGCCTCCTTCCTGCGCCCTGCCCGCCCATCCGGGCCAGTCTATGTATACTATCTCCGCGCCGGCGTGGCCGCCTGAAAGATCGCGGGCTATTACAAGGTAACGGCCCCAGTCGGGGTACTTCACCTGGAAATTCCAGGAAGCCCTTCCGTCAACGGCGCTCACCGTTTCTTTCGCCAGAGGCGATCGTGAAAGCACCGAAGCGAATTCGGCGTCTTCGCCCGTTCCCTTTTCCCACCACCAGCGCCATGAAAGTTTATAGATCGCGCATTCAAGGGAAACGGCGCCGCGGACGGGTTTTCCTTCCGCGTCAAGAAGGGCGATGTCGGCCCTGTGATCCGTGTCGGTAAGGAGCATGTTGCGGCTCGCGTCCCCTTTGGGAAGTTTGATCCCCACGTAGCGCTTATAGGGCGAAAATTCCATGGCTGTCTGTTCGGAAGAAAAAACTCCCGAAGGCTCAAAAACGCGGGTAAGAAAACGCGCGTTGAGTTTGCCGGGAACGGAATTGCCGGGATTAAGCTCCATCGCGATAACCGATTTCCCGTTTTTGTCCAGGTTGCCCTCATAAATGATCTGCCGCTCGGACGAAACGGTCCGCGACGGATCGCGGAAGGAATAATCGGTATACGATGAAAAACCCGTTTCCCTGTCGCTGAAAGAAACGGAAACATCCGCCTTAAGGCCCGGCGCCGGGGCGCCGTAAAGCCATGCGGCTTCAAGGGACACGTTCTTTTTGCCGCTGTCTATATAGGGAAGCGGGCCAAAATCAAGGTTCATCCTGAGTCTGTTCGGCATGACCGTTTCTATCTTGAGGTTCTTCTGGAAACTAAGGCCCCCCACCTTGACTCTGGCGGTCCAGTCGCCCGTAGGGGCGTCGGGCTTCGTGGAAACGGCTATCGCGTAGAAGCCGTCAACCGAAGACGTAAAGACCTGCTGGTTTGTAACGCGGCCCCGGGGATCTTCCAGTTCAAAAGACACCGGATGATCCTGAGGCAGTTTGCTTTCGGGATCCGAAAGGAGGAAAGTAAGGTAAATATCGTCGCCGGGCCGCCACACGCCGCGGTCGCCGTAGATAAGGCCCCGCTGTCCTGAAAGCGGCCTGTCTCCTGAAACGTCAAAGTGGCTTACCGCCAGGGCGAGGGAATCGTTTATCTTGAGAAAGGAAACGCCCAGACTGTCCGCGGCCCGTAAAAAAGAGGGAGTCCCGTCAATCTGCGAAAGGGAAAGAGCGGCAAAACCGTCCGGCCCCGTCCGCACCCGCGCGAGCCTTCTCCCCTGAAAGTTAAAGACGTCTATGTCGGTATCAGGGGAGGGCTTCGCCGTCTTTACATTGCTTGCGGCAAAAAACCAGTTTCCGTCAAGATCCTTTTTCGCAAGAAGCCCCAGATCGGAAACCAGCACGTTCCGGCCCACAGTGATATTGTGATCGCTGTACGGTAGGTAAAAAGCGGGATGGCACGGATCCTTTTTGTACCGGTTAAAATCATAGTTAAAATTATACCCGTAATAATCCCAGAAACTCGACTCGTAAGTTTCGGTAAACGGGATAAAGGAATCGTCGGGAAACTCGAGCGTGGAAAAATCCTCGTGCCCCGCGGTACATTCATACCGAACATGGCGGCGGCGGAAACTTATACGCAGGTGGAACATCTCGCCCGGGTACTTCCGCGCAAGGGCTGAAAGATCAAGACCCCGCCTTACCCGCCTGTTCTTGTCCGCGCCGGTCCAGGGAAATTCGAACTCCCTCGTCCACACCGGCTCCCCTACCCGTCCCAGCTCGTATGTACCTTCCAGATCGTTCACCTGAAGGAACTGCAGCATATTGTCCCCGTAGATGCGGAACGCTTCCACAAACATTCCCGACACATTGCGGGTTTCAACAACCATCGAAGAACCCTGGCTTGTCGGAAGCATATTTCCCGAGCCGGTAAAGCGGACTTCGGGCAGATCCCAGTTTTCCGCAACGATGTACTGAACGGGGGTAACCAGCACATTGCCGTTCACGTCTTCAAGATCCTGAATCACAAGGAGGCTGCCTTCGGGGATTCCTTCCCTGTCCGGTTCTCCGAAGATACGCACCACGTTGCCTTCAAGCGAATACCGTATATTGGTATTTCCCGAAAGTGAAATAAAACCCCGGAGATCCTGATTCGCCCTCAGCGGCGCGGAAAAGGAGACTTCAAGGTATTCGGGAGTTTGCAGCAGGTTCACCATTTCAAAATTCAGCGTTCCGGGAATCTGCACCGTGGTAAAGCCCTTTTCCTTTGCCCCGATGGAACTGCCGTTCCAGGTTATTTCCGCCGTCCGCGCCGCTTCCTGCCTCCGCACGGGCTTGAAAACAAAACGGTACACTCCCTCTTCAATCGTCCATTCAGGACGGCCCAGCTCCGATGAATCGATCACCCGCCTGAGCTTTGACCGGGGCGCGCCGGCGGCTCCCGTAAGCGTACCCGCAACAACCACCTCTCCTTCTTCGTTGACGCGCACCGGATCAAGGACCACTTCTATGCTGGGGATCTGCACCTTGAATTCAAATTTGAAAGGATCAATTCCCTCAAGGCTGACCACGGCCTGATAGCGGGTTCCCGGCTTCAGGGGAGAAGACGGGGTAAACGTAAGGATATAGCCGCCGTTCCAGGAAACGCCGCCCTTTACCGAGGGCTTTAGGCGGAAGGCGCCTTTGGACAGGGGAACGGAAGTATCCTGCATATTGTTAAAGACCACTTTTACAGTACTGTCCGCTGAAAGCATACCGGAAGAAACAGCCGCTACAAGTTCGGGATTGGGGGGAGGATACGCCTTCCCGCATGACGACAGACCCAACACCGCGGCAAAAATCCCGATTCCCGCGGCAAAAATTGATTTCTTCACTATAACTCCCCTCCAAAACCCCTTAGCGTATTATCGTATATAATAGTACAAGAACCAGTATTAAAGCAATGACGGAAAGAACATAGACCCACGCCGGAAGCGGCCCGGACGGACTGAGAGGTTTTTTTCGTTCGCCGGGGCCGGGCGGCAACGGTAATCCGGAAGAAGAATAGCCGCAGACAGGACAGCCGCCTTTAAAGAGGGCCTCGGCGCCGGCAAAACCGCAGGCGGGGCAGCGTACCGAGGCGAAGAAACGTCCGCAGCGCGGACACGCCTTTGCATTGCGGGCAACCTCCGCCCCGCAGTGTTCGCAGAAAAAACGGGGAGCCCTCGCGGAAGACTCCTTTACGGAAGGCATACCGTCCCCGGAGGGAAATCCGGAACCTCAGCCCGCATTGACTTTCTTTTCTCCGGGCGCGGCCTTCGCCCCGCCCGAAGTTCCGCTTCCGGAAGATGAGCCGCCGGAAGAACTTCCCGAAGACGGGTTTCCGCCCGTTCCGCCGCCGTCCGATCCGCCGGAAGGCCCCGAAGCGGCGGGGGCCGGGGCGGCTGCGGAGGATCCTGAATCGGTGGACGTCTTTTCCGCGGGCTTCTTCTCCGCATCCTTTCCGCCGCCTTTCCCCCTGTCGGTAACATAAAAGCCGGAACCTTTAAAAATAATCCCGCCGCCGCCGTTGATAAGCCGCCTGACATCCTTTCCGCACTCCGGGCAGGACTTAAGCGGTTCATCGCTCATGCTCTGAAAGACGTCGAAAGTATAACCGCAGCTTTTGCATTCATATTCGTAGGTAGGCATGTCCTTTCCTCTGGAAAATATAACCGGGCTTGTTTAGTAACCCGCGGTTATCAAACAAACCCTGCGGTTTTTCAGGCTAAAGCCCCGCAAAACCGCGTTTTTTAACGAAAATTGTTCAGAAACCGGAATTTCCGAACAATTCTACTATATAGAATAATATTTTCCTGAAAAAATCAATATACCGCGCGGCGGAGCGCGCAAACGCAGTTTGCGGCGGGGCGTGAAACCCCCAATGCGAATGAAGAACCCAGGAGCAAGCTCCGCGGTATCTTCGTTGGATAGGAAATTTATTATATCCTCCCCCGCGCAGGCGGGTTCTTGGTTTAATACCAAATCTTTGCAAGCGTTACGGCATTTGAGCCGGAGCAAGCGCGCAAACGTAGTTTGCGACGGGGTATTAAACCAGACTTTCGAATAACGGAGAATCTGAAAAGGCTTGCGGAATCTGCCGAAAAGTACGGCGTACAAGCCGGCTTGGAACCCCTTAATTCATTGGTAGAACACCGTGGACATTTTCTTGATTCCTCCGGCGTCGGTTTTGAAATTATCAAATGTGTTGATTCTTCCATGATCCGCCTGGTCTATGATATTTACCACATGCAAATCATGGAGGGAAATATTATTTCCAATATGACAAAAAACCTTGAACTGATAGGCCATATCCACTCTGCAGGGTGCCCGGGCCGGCATGAGCACTTTCTGGGGGAAAATGATTATCCAAATATCCTTCGCGCTCTTGATTCCGCCGGATACGATCACTATGTCGGCTCCGAATATTTTCCAAGCTACGACGACCGAAAATCCACCCGGGATGTGCTCTCCTATCTAAAGTCCTACAAAAGAGAAAAAAATTTAAATTACGATTAAGGGAAACTCCGGCCGGGTTTCCGGAGGTTTCGGCCAAAGGCCGCGGGGCAAGAAAACGGCGGTTAAAACCGCTTCCAAATGCTGAAGTTTTTAGATGTTTTCTTAATATGAATAGACAGAGAGGATCTGCAAAAGTAAAGACGCTGTAGTTTCCGAAAGCGGAGCGGTCTTTATGCTGAGAAACACACCGTCCTGAACCGGAAGGTTCGCAAAGAGAAGGGCCGCCAGGGCGGCCGGATCAAGAGGCGCCCCGCCGTCCGCATCCGGAGCCTGCGCCGGGTTTTCCAGACCGGAAAGGAAATTCCGCGTCATATTAAGGAGGGCCGCCACCGCCCTGGCCTGGCTTGACGAAGGCATTTCAATGCGGATCAGGGCTTCGTACTTCTTTTCCCCGGCGGCATAAAGGCCGATGAGGACTTCTTCGGCGGGGATCTGCAGGGGCAGTCCAAGCGCGGCGATCAAACGGTCGATGGGAACACGCGGTTCGGGAAACCAGCAGGCAAGAACGGAGCCGCGGCTGAAAGCTCCGAAATCTTCGGGGAGCGCCGTTCCCGGAGACAGGGCGAAGGGATCCCCGTCGGACACATAAGCCTGGGAAGCGCTAAACGAAAGGGAAAGGCCGGCTTTGCCGGAACGCCAGTACGAAGCGCCCGAAACGGATTTCGCCTTTTTCCATTCACTGCTGAACGCAAATGAAAGGCCGGCCCTGAAAGCGGGGTACTTTCCCCAGGCTACGGCCTGAAAACGCTTCGGCCCCGGCGGGTACACCGCCGTTACAGCGGTCTTCGTCATGTCCAAAACCTGCTTCGCGCGGCCTTCGCCCATTTCAAGAAAATTCACCCCGTCCAGAACGGGCCGCGCTTTACCGACGTCCATGATCATATAAAGCGCCGCCCCCGGTTCCAGGGGAAGATATTCCGCGCCAAGGCCCAAAGGCTCAGGGGATTTTGGGGCGGTAACGCAGGAGGCAAAAATCAAAAACGGAAGGACGGCAAAAACCGCCGCGCCGCGCGCGCCGCGGGGAACCCGCCGGCTTCTAGGCCTTTTCAATATCAACAAACCACATATCCTCCCCGGCTTCCATTGAAACCTGCGTATCTTTTTTCGTCCATTCGGTTCCGGAAGCAAGCGTTTCCGACGCCACAAAAACGGAAAAATGTTTCCATGCTTCCTTTAGTCTTTCCGATCCGTAAAGGAAAAGCCTGATCCTGTCGGTAACTTCAAGCCCCCGCTCCTTACGCAGATTCTGCACGCCGCGTACAAGATCGCGCACGTCTCCTTCGCGGGAAAGTTCTTCGGTAATTTCGGTGTCAAGACCCACCGTCAGCGTTCCTTCGTTTAGCACCCGGAGCATGGCTTTTTCAACGCGCCTGACCTCGACCTTGTCCCGGGTTATCCCGACGGCGCGGCTCTTTCCATCCGCCCCTTCTATGTCTATTGAAAGAACGGCCCCTTCAAGAAGGCCGCGTATTTCCGTCCGGCTTAATGATTCGATGCGGGCCGCGGCGGCCTTCATGTCCTTCCCCAGTTCCTTGCCCAGTACGCGGAAATTTGCCTTCACCTCGTATTCAACAAGGTCTTCCTCGTTGTCGCTGAAAGAAACTTCCTTGACGTTAAGTTCTTCCCGTATGATATCTTCCATTTCAAAAAGAACTTTTTTTTCTTCGGGATCTCCGGTAACAAGTTCCACCCTCCGCAGGGGCTGGCGCACCTTGATGTTGTACTGCGAGCGGAGCGCGCGCCCCATCGAAACGGCGTGCATCACCGCCGCCATGCGGTACTCAAGATCCCTGTCCCGCCGCTCTTCCCTGGGCGCGGGGTAATCCGCGAGATGAACGGACTCGGGATCGCTTTCGGTTCTGAGGTTGCGCCAGATGGCGTCGGTGGTGTAGGGCATGAAAGGGCAGGCAACCTTGATGAGGGTGCGCAGAACGTCGTACAGGGAGCCGTAGGCTTCCGCCTTGTCGGCGTCGGCCCCTTCCGGCCCGGCGCTCTTCCAGAAACGGCGGCGGGAACGGCGTATGTACCAGTTGTTAAGGTTGTCAATAAATTCCAGTATGGGGTCCACGGCCTTTGAAAGATCGTAGGCGTCAAGGGCGGCGGCGGTTTTTTCCGCGAGATTTTCCGCGGCGGAAAGTATCCATTTGTCCAGCGGGTTGGACGGATTGGAAGGGGCGCAGCGGGGGCTGACTTTGTCGATGTTGGCGTAGGTGACGAAAAAGCTGTAGGCGTTCCACAGGGGAATGATGATGCTTTTCATTACCTCGCGCACCCCTTCGTTGCTGTAGCGGAGATCGTCGGCTTTGATCAGCGCCGAATGAACAAGAAAGAGCCTTACGGCGTCGGCGCCGTAGGTGTTCAGCACTTCGACGGGATCGGTGTAATTGTGGAGGCTCTTGCTCATCTTCTTGCCGTCGGAAGCCAGCACCAAACCGCTGACGACGCAGTTTTTGAAGGCCGGCTTTTTGCAAAGGGCCGCCGCAAGGACGGTGAGGGTGTAGAACCAGCCCCTTGTCTGATCGAGGCTTTCGTTGATAAAGTCCGCGGGAAAGTGGCTGTCAAAAAAGTCCCTGTTTTCAAAAGGATAGTGGTTCTGCCCGTAGGGCATCGCCCCCGATTCAAACCAGCAGTCAAGGACTTCGGGGATTCTCCGCATAAGGCCGCCGCAGGGCGCCGCGGCTCCTTCGGAACCGCCCCCGGCTTTTGAACACGGGATGGTGATGGAATCGACAAAGTGTTTATGGAGGTCTTCGGGCGCCGCCCCTGAAAGCTCCCTGAGTTCTTCGCGGCTTCCTATGCAGATCGTCTTTCCGCAGTCAGGGCATTTCCAGACGGGAAGCGGGTTCCCCCAGTAACGGTTGCGGCTTATCGCCCAGTCGCGGGCGCCTTCAAGCCATTTGCCGAAACGGCCGTCCCTGATATGCTGCGGCACCCAGTGTATTTGGGCGTTCGCCTCGAGCATATCCGTTTTTATTTTTTCAACCGCGACAAACCACGATCCTACGGCCCGGTAAATGAGGGGGCTTCCGCATCTCCAGCAGTGCGGATACGCGTGGAGTATCTGCTCCCGCTTTACGAGCTTCCCTTCGGCCTTGAGCCTTTCCATGATCGCCCTGTCGGCGTCTTTAACAAAAAGGCCCCTGTAATCGGGCACTTCTCCGGTAAAGCGGCATTCGGCGTCTATGGGGCAGATCGTCGGAACCCCCGTTCCCTTGAGCACGCGCGCGTCGTCTTCGCCGAAACCGGGGGCCGTATGGACTATGCCCGTTCCGTCTTCGGTAGAAACAAAATCGCCCGGGTAGGTGCGGAACGCGTTCTGCTCCCCGGCTTCCCTGAAATAGGGAAAGAGCGGTTCGTATGTTATGCCCGCAAGACGGGCACCTTTAAAGGTCCCGGCAATATGGTACTCGCCCGGATCCCTGTAATAGGCCGGAAGCCTTGCCTCCGCCAGAATGTAACGATCCCCGCCGTCCTTGATTAACACATAGTCAATATCCGGCCCTACGGTGAGGGCCAGATTGGACGGCAGCGTCCAGGGCGTAGTCGTCCACGCGAGAAGATACGTTTTCCCGTCCGCGAGGTTATTGAGCGACGCTTCCTGTGAAGCGGGACTGGCAGGGGCAACGCTTTTTACCTTGAAGCGCACGGTGATTGCGGGATCATGGACGTCTTTGTAGCCGCCAAGATTCAGTTCGTGGTTGGAAAGCACGGTGGAACAGCGGGGACAGTACGGAAGGATGTAGTGCCCTTCATAGAGAAGGCCCTTTTCCCAGAGGGATTTCATCACCCACCAGATGGTCTCCATGTAATTGACGTCCATGGTTTTGTAATCGTTGTCGAAATCGACCCAGCGGCCCAGACGGGTAATAACCCGCCGCCATTCATCAACATAGCGCAGCACCGACGCGCGGCAGGCTTCGTTAAAACGGGCGATCCCGTATTTTTCTATATCGGTTTTTGAATTGAGGCCAAGCTCTTTTTCGATAAGGTTTTCCACCGGAAGGCCGTGGCAGTCCCAGCCGAAGCGGCGCTCCACCTTCTTCCCCTTCATGGCCTGGTAACGGGGAATAATGTCCTTGATCGTGCTGGGAATAAAATGCCCGAAATGAGGCAGGCCTGTGGCGAAAGGCGGGCCGTCGTAAAAAACAAATTCATCGTTCCCTTCGCGCTGCGAAACGGATTTTTCAAAAATGCGGTTTTTTTCCCAGAATGCAAGTACGTCTTCTTCAAGTTTGGGAAAATTGACTCTGGGGTCAACACTCTGATACACCGAAATTCCTCCAGAAAACAATTAACGGGAACCTCCGGCTGAGTTTCCGGAAGCCCCCGCGCCATTATGCCATATTTCACGGGGCCTGTTCCAGACCCCGGATTTCGCAGACGTGCGGGAAGCTCCAAAAACTGAAGTTTTAAAACAGCCCGGGGAGGGGAATTTAATTCCCCGCCTGACAAACTCAAATTTATGGTGTATAAAAATCATGATAATATTATGAATCAGAAAACGGCCGCCCAGGCGGAAATGCTTGCAAACCGCCTGCGGAAACGGTACAGACATCTTAAAAAATGGGCGGCGAGGACGGACGCCGGAGCGTTCAGGCTGTACGACAGGGACATTCCCGAAATCCCCCTTGTCCTTGACTGGTACGGCGGCGCCGTTTCGGGGGCCCTCTACAAAAGGCCCTACGAAAAAGACGGCGAAGACGAAAAACGCTGGATCGAAGAAATGCGGAACGCCGCCGCCCGCGCGCTCGAAATTCCGGCCGGCCGCGTCTTCATCAAATTCAGGGAAAGAAAACGGGGGGCGGCGCAGTACGAAAAACTCAGCTCCGGGGCGGACGCAAAAGGCTCCGGCTTTATACGGGACATACGCGAGGGGGGCCTTGTATTCCGGGTGAACCTTTCGGACTACCTTGATACGGGCCTTTTCCCCGACAGGCGCGGGCTGCGGGACGTCGTGAGAAAAGAAGCGGCGGGAAAACGGATGCTTAACCTGTTTTGCTATACCGCGGCTTTTTCGGTATGCGCCGCGGCGGGGGGCGCGGAAGAAACGGATTCGGTGGATCTTTCCAACACTTACCTTGCCTGGGCCGGCGTAAATTTCAGCCTTAACGGATTCAGGGCGGAAACCGTTTCAGAGCGTGAGGCCCTTTACCCCGCGGCCGCCGCTCCCGGAATCCGCGTCAGGCACAGGCTTATACGCGCCGACGCGCTTTTATTTCTGAAACATGCCGCGGCGGCAAAGCGGAAATGGGACCTTGTGATCATGGACCCGCCGGCCTTTTCCAATTCAAGGAAGATGGCTTCCACGCTGGATATAAAACGCGACCACCGGGAACTTGCCGCCTCCGCGCTCAGGCTTCTCGCGCCCGGAGGCAGGCTTTACTTTGCGGCCGGGGTCAAAAACTTCCGCCTTGAAACAAACGGGTTTCCCGGCTTTAGGGCGGAGGATATCCGCGCCCGCGCGGCGGATGAGGATTTTCCCCCAAACAAAGCGCCTTCCTGTTATGTGTTTCAGAACACCGATTCAAGCACATAGAACACGCTCTCGTCCGTTCCGAAGATGATCCGCCTTCCCGCGATGACGGGGGCCGAAAGAAGGGAGCCTTCCGTTTCCATTTCCCAAAGAAGCTTTCCGTCCCTGGCCGAGATGCAGACCAGCCGGGAAGGCGTATAGTCGTCCCCCAGAAGCCCGAAGTACACGCGGCCCCCCGCAAGGGTAGGGGCCGAACATACAGGCATGTCAAATTTCTTTTCCCAGCGGAGGCGGCCCGTCGCCGTATCAAACGCCCTGGCCCTGGCGTCGCCTCCTGAGTAGATCACAAGATCTTTCCATATTGTGGGGGCCATAAAATCGAGCATGTTCACATCCCTGCGGAAAAGCTCCCATATTAATTCTTCGTCCCACGCGCCGTCAAAGGCCCCTTCGTGATGCTGTTCCCAGACCAGATCCCCTGTGCGCCGGTTGTACGCATAAAAGGACAAATCCATGGCGCCGTAACCGTTGGCGGCGGAAAAATAAACGAGATTCCCCTTGACCGCGGCAAAGGAATACCAGCTTGCGGCAATTTCATAATACGGTATAAACCACAGGAATTCCCTCCGGTTAATATCGTAGGGGCCTACAAGTTCAACTTCGGGGCCGGTGGCAAAATACATAACGTCATCAGCCATAAGAAAGGTAAAATTCATCCAGCCCGGATTATCAATACGGAATTCTTCTTCTCCCGAAGGTGAAAGAAAATAAATCGCGTCGGAGTCGCCGCAAAAAATGATATAATCCTTGTAGCGTTCGACAAGGGAATTGATCTGGCTGTTCGTCGGAAAATTCCATATTTCACGGCCGTCCCTGAGGGACAGGGCGTAGACCTTGCCGTCCTTGCTGCCGAAATACACCTGGCTGCCGTCAACATAGGGGACCGAATTGATTTCGGCGCCGCTCTTGAAAACCCACCGCATATAACCGCTCTTTGCGTCAAGGGCGTAAAAGTTGCCGTCTTCCGAACCGAAATAAATGGTATCGCCTTTAACAACGGGAGGGTTAAGCGAACCGATCCTGTCGTTTCCTTCGAGCTGGAGCTTGATCTTCCAGCGTATCCCCAGGGGCGGCGAAATACGCGCCGTGCTTGCCCCCCGGCCTTCCACGCCGCGGAACTGTATCCAGTCGGCGCTGCGGGAACAGGAGCCGAGAGAAACCGCCAGGAAACAAAACAGCGTCAACAAGCCCGCCGCGGACGGGGTATGCCGCTTTGACGGAGCATGCCGCCCTGGCGGAGTATTAAACCCCGCGGCACGAACAAATCCGGAAAGACGGTGAAACGTTTTCATAAATAGGCAAGCCCCCGTAAACTCAATATGCGTATGAAAAACCCGGAAACCCCCCGCCGCCTTACGGCCCTGAGGATGTTCCGGTATTCAGCCTTAAGCCGCCTGAAACGCTCGTCCTGTTCGGCGGGATCGCCGTATTGCCGCCACCTCAGCTCCGTGTACAGCGCGGCGAAACCCGCAAACACGGCGGCCGGGGAATCCGGCGGCTCCGGGAAAAGCTCGGCGTATTCGACGGCCGTTTTCGAGGCGGGCTTTATGGGCTTGCCGTCGGCGGCGAGCCGCGCCAGAAGCAGCAGGTACAGCGAACGGGCGCCCGCCCTGCCGCCCCGGCGCACCCCGGCGCGCAGAAAAATTTCCCTGCCGTAGCGGAGGAGATAGGCGCCCAGCAGGGCAAGCGCCGCCAGAAATCCCGCGGTACGGAGGACGGCCCGCCAGGGAAACGCGCGGACCTGCGAAAAAACCTTTGCGTCGTCAATAAGGGGAATCACCACATCGCGCATGTTGCCGTCGCCCATGCCCAGGGGGGGAATGGCGAAAAGGGTCGATTCAAAATCGATCCAGCCGTAACCGGGAATATAAAACTGCGGCCAGGAATGGCTGTGCGCGTCGGTTACAAGGTAAAGATCCTCAAAGGGGAATTCCTGCAGAACTTTTATCCTGCTCCTCAACGCCGCAAGCCCCCGGAGGTGCGCCGTGGTTTGCAGGCTTCCCGAAGCAAGATAGCCGGTTACCACCCTGGAAGGAATTCCCGCAAGACGCCCCATAAGGGCCGCCGAATTTGAAAATTCAACGCAGTCGCCGTCTTTGGAGTCAAGGAGGAATTCTTCCAGCGCGGCGATGGAAAAATCATCGTTGTCGCTGACGTTGTACTGATAGCCCCTGAAACTCAGCAGTATGGCCAGGATTTTGTCCGCGGTTTCCTGTACAGGGTTTACGGAAACGCCGTCCGCTGTTTCATCAATAAAGCCGCGGAGATAAGGAACGCCCGACAGAATCTCCCGCCGGTTTTCACGCCAGTCGTCAAGGGCGCGGTCAAGGCGGCTTTTGAAAACGGCCAGGTCTTTTTCTTCCAGCGGAACTTCAAGATAAGAATCAAAAGCGTTTTTTTCCATGTAGGGGGCAAACGGATTTCTTTCCGGTTCCGCGCCCCGTCCCGCCAGCCTCAGGGGATCATCCGGATACATATTGGAAAAAACCCGGTGCACATACTTAAGCGGGCCGGAATTTTCATTGAGGACGGTAGGCTCAACGGCAAAGGGGCGGTACGGCAAGAAATTCTGCGGCAGGGTTGAAAGGGAAAAGACTTCCGCCCTTTCGCGGCCGCGTTCAAAAACCGGGCTGTTGTCGAACCAGGTGTTAAAGAGCCGCATATAAGGCAGGCGGTTAAGAGCTTCATCAGGCGCCGGAAGGAATCCCAGCACCGGATCGAGTTTTCCCCGGAACGAACTTCCCATATACACGGGATCCAGTTTTGACGCCACTACCATCACCGTGTACTGCCGGCTTTCCCCGCCTTCTCCTTCACCGTCCTTTCCCCTGCTTCCCCTTTTCCCCTTTCCGTTTTCATCCGGCCAGTCATGTTCGCTTAAACCGCGCAGACCGGGCCGCCTGCCGCTTCCGGGGATCGTTTCCCTTCCCCTGTTTCTTCCCCCCCCGTTTTCCGGTACGCCCCAGTCGTTGTCGTCGGGCTTGGTCATGTCGTCAATATGATCAGAAAGGAGGTTCGCAATCACCGTATTGCGGACAAAGTCGGCGGGAAGCACAAAAACCAGCGCCAGAGCCGCCGCAAAACACAGGGCAAAAACGGCCGCTTCCCCCCCGGCGCCTGAAAGGCCGCGCGGAAAAAGGCAAAAATACACAACCGCGCTGTGAAGCAGAAAAACCGCCGCGGTCCACACAAGAATAATCTGGGTAAGGCCGATGCTCCGCCCCGCGGCGTCTTCGCCTGAACGTGAAAAAGCAAGCAGGCGGAGGCAGACCCAGGCAAGGAAAAAAGGCTCAAGCGCCGAAGCCTTGCCCCAGCGGGGATAACGGAAAAGAAGAAACGCAAGAATAAAACTCACAAGCCCCGCGCAGAACGGAGGCAGGGCGCCGGGGCCGAATCCTCCCGCGAACACGGAAAAGAAGAGGAGCGGCAAAACGGCGAGGACGCCTTTATAAAAAGGCCTCCCCCCGGGCGAAGGGAAAAAAGCGACGGCCGCCTCAAAGGGAATGATCAGGAACCACTGCACAAGCCCCGCGCTGTCATAGGAAACTGAAATTCCCGGATGGAAAAAAGGCAGGCCGGCTGTACCGAGATAAAAAAAGAGGCGCAAAACAAAAAGGACGACGGAAGATTTTTTCACCATCCCGTTCACCATCCCGCCTCCGCGTAACTGTAAAAGACGCGCCCCTTCCCCTGTGGAACGCCGGCGTTCGCTTTCCGGCCCGAGGGGAGCAGCCACCTGAGGGAAGGCGTAAAACCATTCACGGCAAAATCAGCCGCGCGGATTTTTTCTGTTTCTTCACGGGGAATACCCGGCGCGGGCGGCCTTGCCAGAAAAAGTGAAACAGGCTGCGTTTGGCGGGCGAGCAGAAAAGCCGGAAGCCCTTCGTCGCAGGCGGTGGAAAAAACATACAATTCCCCGGCGGCCGCCCCCCGGACTTCGCCGGAACCTTCATTTCGCGAAGGGGCGAAGGGAAGGCCCGCAAGCTCGTCAAGAAAGGCTTCAAGTTCATCCTGATCTTTTATTTCCCAGCTCCGCTGCGCGGCGCGGACATGAAACACATAAGAAGACTGCCCGTCCCTGACGGTCCGCAGAAACCAGGCAAGACGCGCCTTGGCGCGGTCCAAGAGCCAGAGTTCCTCAAGGGATTCGCGGCGGGGAAAAAACTTCCGCGCGCCCGAAACCGCGCTCCGCGGAATTTCACCCGAAATAAAATTGCGGAAATACACTTCGACGCGGCTTACCTTTTCCTGATTATCAGGCGATATGCGGGTGATGAGCGTGTCTATCCGTTCGGAACTTTTCCAGTTGATGTCGCGGAAGCGGTCCCCCGGAGCGTATTCCCGCATGTAGTAACGCTCCTCATCGGCCGCGAATTTATTGCGCCTGTCTTCCGCCCCCGAATGCGCGTCAATGCGGAAGGGCTTTCCCATGCAGGGCGCGCTCCGCACAGGGAAGCTCCGAGGCTGAACCGGCCCGCAGGGAAATGAAAAAAATCCCAGAACGTCCCGAAGGCGGCAAAAGCCCTCCCCCTCAAAAACCCCCGACATCGGGAAGTTAAGATCGAGGGGCGCCGGGCCGCTTCCCCGGGACGCGGAGGTCTCCGCCAGCACGGAACATCCGTATAAGGCGGCCGCGGGAAAAAACCGCCCCCTGACAACAAAGTGAAGGCGGAAAAACCAGGGGGTTTTTTTATCAAGGCCCGTAACAACAAACGCCGCGGCGGAATCCGCCGCAAAATTCACGGCGCCGCCCGCGGCGAAGGCCGCGCCCCAAACGGCCGCGGGCGGCACAGCCCCAAGCGGCGAAGGCGGCTTCCAGCCCGGCTCCAAATCCGCAAGCCGCCTCGCCCCCCGGGCGCCCGCGGCGAACAGGGCCGTCCACACCAGCAGGACGCCCAGGGCCAGCACGATCTCGTAGGCGTTGCGTATATAAAGGGCGCGGATAAGAATAAAAAGCGAAACAACAAGTACGGCAAAACCCACAGGACTGAAACGCGGCGCGCCCGTCTTCACGATTTTTTGGACTCCACCGGAACCGTGTTGAGTATGGCTTCAAGAGGCGCCTCGGGCGGTATGGAAGGATCCCGCGTTACGATGCGGTGGGCCATGGCCGGTATAAAGCTTTCCTTGACAAAATCAATGGGCACGTAATCAAGGCCCCTGCACAGGGCAAGGGAACGCACCAGGCGGGAAATCCTTACGCCCGCGCGGGGGCTTGCGCCGGTTTCTATATCGGGATGCGCCCTGGTCCGCCTTACGCATTCCACAATGTAGGAGCCGACGCCGGGATCCATCTGCACCCCGTCTACCATTTTTTTCCAGCGTATAAGATCCGCGCTGTCTATGACGCTTTCAAAGCTGTCCCACGCGTCCATCCTGCCGTGGCGGTTCATTATTTCAAGCTCGTCCTCCGCCGAAGGATAGCCCAGGGAAAGGCGTATCATAAAGCGGTCAAGCTGGGGCGCCGGAAGGGGGAAAAGGTGGACGCCCCGGAGGTTCATCGTCGCGATTATAAAGAATGGATCGTTAAGGCGGTACAATTTGCCTTCTATGGTAACCGTCTGCTCTTCCATCACCTGAAGAAAACTTCCCTGGGTCTTTGGGGTAAGCAGGTTTATTTCATCACAAAGAACAAAATGGGCGAAAATCGGCCCCTTGTTGAAAACCACCTCCCCCGAATTGCCGATGAAACGGTTGTAACCGAGGATGTCCTGCGGCAAAAGATCGACCGTACACTGGATGCGGTTAAACCCTTCCATTTTGGCGCCGTCTGAAACCATATCCTCCGGCCGCCAGCGGATGGACTGTGCCAGCGCCCGCGCAAGGGAAGTCTTTCCCACGCCGTGGGAATCGGCAAGAATCACATGCCCCCCGGCAATCTGGGCGGCGATAATATACTCAAGTTTTTTGGTATCAACCGAAATAAGCCGTTTGATATTCTGCAGCAGGAGGGGAACCTGCGCCGCGGCGCCGCCCGGTTGAGGTTTCAGGAGGGGAACCTGCGCGGCGGCCGGCCGGGGTTTCGGGAATTCAACAGGGCGCTTTATGGAGTCCATTACTGATTTTATAACGAAAATCAGGGAGGGGGCAAGAGAGACCGGAAAACCGCCGGATTTTTCCTGTAAAAAAAACCTGTATTCCTTTCAAAAATGGTCAGTTATAGTTGCTTTTTTTGCGAGGCTGTAGTATCATTGCGCCGAAAGAAGGGAAGAGCAAAGAGGGGAAGAACATGGCCGCTGATTTTTTAGAACTGGCAAAGAAAGTACGGGAAGTCCTGGCAACCAAGCACGAGGGCGAGGATGTCAAATCGCTGATAAACGCCGCCAACTACGCGGCGCTGAATCCTAACGAACGGAAGGACGTCATCAGAAAAGAGATACTCGCGGGGATGAAGCGGGACATTGAAAATTCCGGTTATTTTAAACAGGAAAAATTGTCCTATCTGGAAACGATTATCCCCAAAATAGGCGGTTACTTTACCGATCCTTTTTCGTATAAGGACTGCCTTTCCGACGAGGAAAAGACGGCCCTTCATATCAACCCGGAGCTTAAAATTTCCCGGGAAATGGCGGATTGCATGACCGAAAAGGGCCTTTCCGAAACGGACCCCCGCCAGATCATCCCAATCATCTATTATATGAACGTCTTTTCCATCAGCCGGAAGTACAAGCTGATGGAACTGCGGTCGCGGGGCATTACCCAGGTGAAGATAGTCAATATGGGCGGCGATCTTGACTGCAAGGAAATTGAAGGCCATACCGGCATGATCTTCCCCATCAACGACGTGCCCGTTCTGCCCCTGCCGGGCTGCAACGCCCCCTACTGCCGCTGTGATTTTGACGCGGTGTAAGGGCCGCGAACCCTGGCTTCATTTTTCCGCCCAATCTTGCCGCGAGACAAACGCTATGTAATTCTTTATACAGCAGAGTTGTTTAGAAACTGGAGCTTCTGAACAACTTCCGTTAAAAAACGGCAAAAACGTGGATTTCGCTGAGAAATCCGCGTTTTTGGGAGACATGTTCAATATCATGAGGGAGTAAGGCGGCTTATGTGTCCGTTTACTTCCGCAAGCAGTTGCTCCGCCCTGTCCCGTTCTACTCCCAGCAGGATCATGACAATGGCGACCTTGGGTTTTCTCTCCGACATGGCAAAACTCCGCTCCGCCTCATTCCGGGAACAGCCGGTCAATTCCTGAATCAGGCGTATGGACCGGATCTCAAGCTTTCGGTTAACCGGCTGCAGGTCTACCATCAGATTTTTATATGTTTTTCCCAGACGGATCATGCTTGCCGTGGTAAGCATATTGAGAATCAGCTTTTGGGCGGTTCCTGATTTCATTCTGGTTGAACCGGCTACGACTTCAGGCCCCACGTTCACACAGAGTCTGTGTTTCACCAGCGCGAAAGTTTTTGAATTGACGTTACAACTGATCGAGGCGGTAACCGCCCCAATGCCCGCCGCGTATTCCAGGGCGCCAAGGACATAGGGGGCCGAACCTGACGCGGTTATCCCCACCAGAACATCCTGGCTGCCGAAGTGTATCTTCTTGAGATCCACGACTCCTTCTTCCGTCCTGTCTTCGGCGGATTCGATGGATCGGGTCAAAGCTTCATATCCGCCCGCAATGATCCCCTGTACCATGGCGGGACTGACCCCATAGGTGGGCGGACATTCGGAAGCGTCCAGAACGCCAAGCCGTCCCGAAGTTCCGGCGCCTATATACACAAGGCGTCCGTTGTTGTTGAACGCATCCACAATATCATCCACCAGCGCAGCGATCTCTGGAAGTATCTTTTCTACCGCGCAGGGTACTTTCTTGTCTTCATTGTTAATGATGGCAGCTATTTCCAGGGATGTTTTGGTATCTATATCACTGGATGCCTGATTACGCTGTTCCGTAGTATATTCTCCAAACAGCGTATCGAACAGCGAAGATGAATTGTCAACAGCCGCTCTATTATCGTTCATCATGTATCTCCAGGGCCTCCCCGGCTGGATCAGCCATACCCCGCAAGAACACGGAGCACGGCTATTCCCCATAGGGAAAAAGACATCCGGTTACAGAAAGGAAGTTCCATGAAGCGAACTCCACGGAACTTCCTGTATACTACCTGGCTCTTTTTGAGACATAGGCGGCGGCGCCCTGATCAATAATTTCCCGGAAACCCCTTGACTTGAGGGCTTCATATTTATATTCGTCCGGAGGCCGCGCCGCTCGGGCTGAAGCCCTCACGCTGTCAATGGATACTGCGGCATTTAGTGTGCGCCGGTCCAGGCGGCACGCGCTGCGTAAACAGCCCCTGCCGGGGCTGCTGTTATTGGGACTCTTTGATGTTGTATTTCTTGCGGAAGCGCTCGATGCGGCCGGCGGTGTCGACGAGTTTTTGCTTGCCGGTAAAGAAAGGGTGGCAGGCGGAGCATATTTCCACCTTGATATCTTTGACGGTGGAACGGGTTTCTATGACGTTTCCGCAGGCGCAGGTGATTTTGGTCATCTCATATTTGGGATGTATCTTTTCTTTCATAAGGGACAAATCCTCCGTCATTAATCCGCTCCCGCAGACCCGGTGTTCATGGATCTGAGGAACATTTCATTATTCTTGCTTTTCTTCATTCTGTCAACAAGGAGTTCGATGATCTCTATATCGTCCATGGGGTTAATAGCCTTGCGGAGCACCCAGATTTTCTGGAGCTCTTCTTCGGTAAGGAGCAGTTCTTCCTTCCGCGTACCGGATTTCTTGATGTTGATCGCGGGAAAGAGCCGTCTGTCGGAAATGCGCCTGTCAAGGTTGATTTCCAGGTTGCCGGTTCCCTTGAATTCTTCAAAGATAACCTCATCCATGCGGCTGCCTGTTTCGATAAGGGCGGTCGAAATGATCGTAAGGCTGCCCCCTTCTTCTATGTTCCGCGCCGCGCCGAAAAAGCGTTTGGGCTTGTGGAGGGCGTTTGAGTCAACACCGCCCGACAGTATCTTTCCCGAGGTCGGCACGGTCTGGTTGTAGGCCCTGGCAAGGCGCGTGATGGAGTCAAGGAGGATCACCACGTCCTTTTTATGCTCCACAAGGCGTTTGGCCTTTTCCAGCACCATTTCGGTAACCTGGACATGGCGGGTCGCCTGTTCATCAAAGGTGGAAGAAATAACTTCCGCCCGGACCGTCCTTTCCATGTCGGTTACTTCTTCCGGACGTTCATCAATAAGAAGGACGATGAGGTACACCTCCGGATGGTTCGTCGTAATGGCGTTGGCTATCTTCTGCATCATGATAGTCTTCCCCGTGCGGGGCGGGGCGACGATGAGCGCCCGCTGGCCTTTACCTATGGGACAGAAGAGGTTGATTATGCGCTCCGATACTCCTTCGGTTATCGTTTCCAGGTCAAGTTTACGGTCCGGGTAGAGCGGCGTCAGGTTGTCAAAGGGAATACGGTTCTGCGCCACCGTCGGATCGTCATAATTGACGGTTTCCACACGGAGCATGGCAAAGAAACGCTCCCCTTCCTTGGGGCTGCGTATCTGGCCGTAAACGGTGTCCCCGGTTTTAAGGGCAAAAAGCCGTATTTGGCTGGGGCTCATGTAGATGTCGTCGGGGCCGGGAAGGTAGGAATTCTGGGGGCTGCGGAGAAAGCCGTAGCTGTCGGGGAGGATCTCAAGCGATCCGTAGGCATAGATGATCCCGCCCCGTTCCGTATGCGCCTTCAGGATGGAAAAAACTATTTCCTGTTTTTTAAGGGAAACCATGTCGTCGTGGGAAATGTTGTAGCCGGCGGCAAGTTCCCGCAGATCCATCATGTTAAGGCGTATAAGTTCGTTGATGGTAAGGCGGGGTTTTCCGTTATCCTGATCCAGGCGCGGTTCGGGCCTGCCGTAAATATCGGGCATGGAAGGAAGACGGGAAGGCAGCGGCGGAAGGGGCTGCGCCGAATCGCGGGTATTCG
>JAITJV010000072.1 GCA_031278755.1 Treponema sp.
GAACAAGGCGTCAAGCAGTTCAGGACTAATGACCGGGTTTACGCCTATAAGCATATATCCTCCCTTCGCGGCACGATTCCGGTCTTACGCCGGATGTACCATGTATTTCATGATCCCCCCGTTTTACCGCTTTGTCAAGGGAAAAATGTAAACGATTACATAAAAAGGCGGCAGATTGTACCCGCAACAATTACGTTTTACCGGCAGAAACGAAAAAGATTTTGAGGATGCTCCAAATATCACCGTATAAAATCCCTGGACAACCGCAAAGGCCGGCCGGTAAGTTTCCTGTCCGGCCCTGTCTTGCGGGGATCGGTTTACTCGCATGGGGCCATTAGGCCGGGGGACGGCTTTTCCTCAGTGGCCCTGCTCCCGCAGCCACTCAAGGTTCCGCCGCGCATTGGCGCCGCCGCCGCCGGGATCGAGCCTCAACGCCTGCTCCCAGTCCGCGCGGGCGCGCCGGTAATCCCCTTTTTGTGAGTACGCAACGCCCCGGTTGTTATACGCCCACGCATATTCCGGGTCCAGCCGGATCGCCTCGTTGTAATCGGCAATGGCCCTGTCGAAATTCCCCCTTTGAGAATATGCCCTGCCCCGTTCCCGCCAGGCGTTTTTGTTGTCCGGGTCCGGCGCTATGGCCCGGCTGAAGTCCGCAAGGGCGGCCAGCGTCAGGGCGGCGGCCAGCGCCGCCGGTATGGTTTGTTTACACATATCATTCCTCCCTTATATAGCCGCCGCTCTCCATACCGCGGAGCCTGCTCCCCCGGAGGCTCATTGGTTGTTTTTCGCAAAAATCTTTTTCAATAGAGGCTGTTTCAAAATTTCAGTTCTGGAACAGCCTCACTATAGGGATACGGTAACAAGGGGGCGGGGCGTCCGTCAATGGAAACGTCATATTTTTGAGCGGCCTTTTTTCCCCTTCATTTTCTTTCAAATTTGCGGTAGAATTTCCTTAATAAAAAATTTTCCCTGCCGATAAGGAAGGATAATCCTGTATTCACGGATGAAAACAGGAAGAACCGATTTTTTGACAGGGAGGGGGCTATTTTGGCGTATACAAACGGATTATCAACGTACCGGGAAACACGGGTTAAAACGGCAAGCCAGGGGCAGCTTATCATCATGCTCTATGATGAGGCGGTTAAAAGCCTGGATCGCGGGCTTGAGCTTCTGGGAAAAAACGAATCAAAAAAAGATCCGGGCAGAATTGAAAACATCAACCGTTCCATACTCAAGGCGCAGGATATTATCACGGAACTGACGGTATCCCTGGATTTTGAACAGGGAGAGGACATAGCAAAGAACCTTTTTGCCCTGTATACCTGGTTTAACAAAGAGCTTCTTGAAGCGAACATCAGCCAGGACATACGGCGGATTACGGTTATACGGAATATGATAAGCGAACTGCGGGGCGCCTGGAGCGAGATTGTCTCCAGAAGCCCGGCTGAAACTTCACACAGGGAAGTAAACGGTGTGAATATTGCCGGATAGGGAGGGGACATGGCGGCGCTCACGGAAGAAAGAAAAAATATACAAAACGGTGAAATAAGCCCGGAAGAACTTGACCAGCGGGTTCTTGTTTTACGGCGTTTTCGCAAGCTGTTGCAGGATCAGCGGGACCGCTTCCGCTCTTATCTTGAAGTTCTGGACAGGCAGAAAGACGTTATCGAAAACGGTACGGCCGAGGATCTTCTTGCCCATGTAGATCTCGAAGAAAAAATAGTCCCGTATAATTTTTCCATTCAGAAGGTTATCGATCCGCTGGAAGACATGTACCGTTCCATCAGGGCGGAAAGCGTACAGCAGGGCCAGCAGGATGACGTATCCGGCCTTAAGGCCGCGCTTGAGGATCTCAAGGATGAAGCGGTGATCCGTTCAAGCAGAAACCGTGAACTCCTTTCCCGGCGCATGCTGGAACTCCGCAGCGAAATCAAGTCGTTGCGGAGCAATCCCTATACCGCCAAAAAACCCGCCTTTCCGGACGCGCATACCGCATCCCTCGTGGACATAAAAGGGTAGGGCAGGCCGCGGCGTTTCGCAAACCGCGGGCCGCGGCGCGTCCCCGCGTATACCATTTCCCGCCCGTGCGGTAAAATGAATCCGGAGAATTTTATGCCGGAAAAAAAAGAAGCCCTTTACCTTATTGATTCCTACGGCCTCATTTACCGTTCATATTTTGCCTTTCTTTCGCATCCGCTGCGGAATCAGGCGGGCCGGAATATTTCCGCCCTTTTCGGTTTTTCACGGACGCTGGTGAGCCTCCTCCTTGAAGGGGCCCCCGCTGTTGACGGCAGAGGAAAGCCGCTTTCCGAACCGCAGAAGCCCAGGCGCCTTGCCGCGGTTTTTGATTCCCGTTCTCCGACGTTCAGGCACAGGATGTACGCCGAATACAAGGCGACCAGGCAGAAAGCCCCCGACGATCTTCATGAGCAGGTTCCTCTGGTGGAAGAAACCCTTGCGGCTCTGGGCGTTCCCGTCCTTAGGGTTGACGGCTACGAAGCCGACGACGTCATCGCAACGCTGGCGGTGAAGGCCCGCGCCGAAGGCCGGCAGTGCTACATCCTTTCATCGGACAAGGATCTTTTGCAGCTTGTTGACGAAAGGACCTGGGAATTAAGGCCCCTCAAGGCGCCGAAGGCGGGCGCCGGAAAAGACGGCGATGAAGAAAACGCCGCGGGGCGGTCTTCCGGTACGGTCGGCGGCCTTCCCTATGAGCTTGTAGGCATGGCGGAGGTTAAACGGGAATGGCAGGTCGCCCCTGAAAAAATGCTCGATCTTCTTGCCCTTACCGGGGACAGTTCCGATAACGTTCCCGGAGTCAGGGGAATAGGTGAAAAGACCGCGGTCAAACTTATGACGCGCTACGGTTCCCTTGAAAAGATCTATGAAAACATAGCCGGTATCGAAGGTTCTACGGGGAAAAAGCTTGTCGAGGGAAAAGAAAGCGCCTTTTTTTCGCGGGATCTTATCAGGCTGGAATGTGAGGTTCCCCTTCCCGTTAAAAATATCGAAGAGCTTTCCGTTGAAAAACTGAACCGGGAGGCGGGAGCGGCTGTTCTTATGAGGGAAGGAATCAGGCAGGCGGCCCATATATTGGACTCAAAAGTAAAAACCGCTTCGCCGTCCGCCGCTTTTGAAAGTCCCGGCCAAAAGGCCGCGGGGCCGGACCGGAGTCCGCCGCCGCCTTCGCTGCTGGGCGAAGGAAGCTACCGCGCGATCCTTGATGTAAAGGAGCTTGAGGGAATCCTTGCGGCGGCGAAAAAACAAAAACTTTTGGCGCTTGATTTTGAGACCGATTCTCTTGACGCGTGGAATTCGCGCCCTATCGGGATCTCCCTTGCCCTTAAACCGAAAGAAGCGTTTTATGCGCCCGTCGCCCCGCACGGCGTTTCATCTTCCGGCGGCGTTTCGGCCTTTATCGATCCCGCCGGCTGCCGTTCGCTCCTTGCCCCGCTCCTTGACGATCCTGCGATGACCGTCATCGCCCATAACGCCAAGTACGATTACAAGGTAAGCCGCGGCTGGGGCCTCAAGAGGTGGCGCTGCCGCATTTGGGACACCATGGTCGCCGCCTGGGTGAATGATCCCGAGCGGAACAACTATTCCCTTGATTCCCTCGCCGGCTATCACTTTGATGTTACGCCCATTGCGTATAACTCCATTGTGCCCAAGGGCGGAACCTTTGATATGGTCGATCTCCGGACCGCCTGCCGTTATTCCGCCGAAGACGCCGATCTTGCCCTGCGCCTGAAGGAATACCTTGAGCCGAAGCTCAGGCAGGCCGAATCGCTTTCGCTTTTTTTGAATCTTGAAATGCCGCTGCTTCCCGTTCTTGCCGAAATGGAAGGGGAGGGGATACGGATAGAAAGCGCCGTCCTTAGAAGTTACGGGGAAGAAATGTCCGCCGAAATGAACCGCGTGCAAAGCGAAACCTGGAAAACGGTCGGGCATGAATTCAACCTTGGTTCCCCCAAGCAGCTTCAGGAAGTGCTTTTTAAGGAACGGAAACTCAAGCCGGGGAAAAAAACAAAGACGGGCTTCTCCACCGATGTTGACGTGCTTGAAGAACTTGCGCGGGAAGATCCGGTGCCCGCGCTTGTTCTGCGGCACAGGACGCTGTCAAAACTCAAGTCAACCTATATCGACGCCCTGGTGGATACCGCCGACAGGGAAGGCCGTATACATACAAGTTTTGTACAGACGGGTACGGCGACGGGCCGCCTTTCAAGCCGCGATCCCAATCTGCAGAACATCCCCATACGCGAGGAAGAAGGGCGGCGCATCCGCGAAGCGTTTACCGCAAAACCGGGGCATGTTCTTGTCTCCGCGGATTACAGCCAGATAGAACTGGTGATCCTTGCGCACCTTTCGGAAGACGAAGGGCTTTGTTCGGCTTTCCGCGAAGGCAAGGATGTGCACGCCAGGACGGCGGCCCTTATCTTCGGCGTTGACGAAAAAGACGTGCGCGGCGATCAGCGCCGTATTGCAAAGACTATTAACTTCGGCGTGATGTACGGGATGAGCGCGTTCCGCCTTGCCAATGAGCTGGGCCTCAGCCGGACGGAAGCGGCGGCTTTTATAGACGCATACTTTAAAACCTATTCCGGCGTAAGCCGCTTTATAGAGGAGCTGGTCCGGAAGACCGAAGAGACAGGCTACGCTTTGACGATCTCCGGCCGCCGCCGCTACATCCAGGCGATCAATTCCCGAAACAAAACCGAAAAGGCGGCCGCCGAACGGGTGGCGGTCAACACGCCCATTCAGGGGTCCGCCGCCGACATCGTAAAGACGGCCATGCTCAAACTCGACAAGGCGCTCGCCGCGGAAAAAAGCGCGGCCCGCCTTCTTTTACAGGTGCACGACGAACTCATCCTTGAGTGCCCAAAGGACGAAGCGAAGGCGGCGGCCCGCCTGACGGCCGACGTAATGGAAAAGGCGGTAAGCCTCCGTGTTCCGCTTCGCGTCAGCGTCGAGACGGGAAAATGCTGGGGGGATTTTCACTAGTATAAACCGGGCGCGTCAGGCCGCCGGGCGTAAAGCGCGGATCATGCCTGCCGTTAGGCCGGCCCGGCGTCCGTCCGTGAAGCCGGCTGCTTTGCGGACGGACGCCGCCTATAGACTTTCAAGGAATTTCCGCACTTCGTCGCGGCTGACCCCGACGCCGCCTTTGGCGTCGAGTTTTTTGCCGTCCGAGCGGAAAGCCGGCACGAACCAGACGCCGTCTTTTTCATAGGCAAGGTCGTTGTTTTCGTCAACCTGTTTGGCGTATTTTCCCGAATCAAGTATGGCGCGGAATTTTTCCGCATCCACGACGCCCTTGAGTATGCCGCAGAGCACTTCCGGTTTTTCCACATCCCGCCGTTCAAGGGCGACGGCCTGGAACATCGCCTTGTGGAAGGCGGCCATGTCGGCGCCGAGTTCCTTTGCCGCGTAGTAGCTTTGGCAGGCAAGGTATGTGTGGGGCCGGTGATCCTCGGGAAGGGGATGCGACTCTATGGGCCGCCACTCTATATCCAGCCCCTGATGTTTTCCGGCGAGTTCGCTCAGGTACTCGTATCCCTTCTTGCAGAAAGGACATTCATAATCATAAAAGATCCGCATTTTCGGCATAAGGCCCTCCTTTCATAAAGCTCATAAAGCTCATAAAGCGTATCCGTTTTAATCCACTTTTTCAAATTCATATTCTTTGCTTCCCAGGTTGTATTCTTCAAGGTAGCCGATCTGGGTGTAGGGATCCTTGCCGTGGAGCCGTTCAAAAAGGTGGCCCTTGTTTCCCATGGTGATCCCCGAAGGAACGCCTTCGGGGTTGAGTTTTTCCCATTTGATCTGGTCAAGGCTTGCCGTTTCTATGGCGGTGAGATCCCAGGACGACATGAGGCCTATGTCGGGAACAAGAGAAGGGGTCGTCATGCCCCAGCAGTCGCACATTGCGGTAATGTTGATAAGCAGGTTGATGAAGAAGCGGTTTTCAGGCTCAAAGCAGTCAAGGACTGTTTTGGTGCACAGCGCCAGCCCTTTCTGGAAATCAAGGTAGCTTGCATCGGTAAGGGTTATTGCTCCTGTTGGGCAGACTTTGAGGCAGTGCTGGCAGAGGGTGCAGTTGTGGAAATTCACTTCGTATTCGTTCTTGTCGTTAAATGAGTTGGCCAGGTGATTGCACGCTTCCACGCAGGCGTTGCAGTGTACGCATTTTGCCGCGTCCCATTTCAGCCCGCCTTCAAGACCGTGCTGTTCGCGTCTGGTCCTGTCGCTGACGCAGCCCATGGAAATGTTTTTTACCGCCCCGCCGTAGGCGCAGCAGCCGTGGCCCTTGACGTGGGAAAAATCAATGAGAAAATCGGCGTCGTGTATATGTCCGGCTATATCCACATGCTTGAAGCCCTTGAAATCCACGTCTTTGGTGTAGAGGTATTTCCCCAGATAGCCCGCCGCCTCCAGAACGGGCGCCCCAAGGCTTTCCTGGGTGTAGCCCCTGTGTTCGGGGCGGCGTGAAGCGATGTAGTGATCGGTAAAGAAGCAGTTTCCCCCGTGTTCCTTTACAAAAGCCGCAAGGATCCTCATAAATACAGGCGGAATGGTGGAATAGCCGATTTCCGATCCTACGTGAATTTTTATGGCTACGGTCTTATCTTTTACCCTGTCCCCCAATCCTCCTTTTTCAAGCTGACGGCCTAATTTACGGGGCAGCGTCTGGTTGGCGTCATAGGCGGCATAGGCCATGCCGGAAAAATACACCTTCGATAACATAAACATCCTCCGATAAGTAATATAGGGAGCCGTTTCCGGGACCCGGTTAGTTTTGGGAACGGCTTTGGGAAAAGCGGCCAAAATCCGCTTCTCCCTCTGAAATTCCTGAAAACGCGTTCAGGATCATAAAGCGGATTTTAAATGTTAACGTTAACGTCAAGTCAAGAGGGAACGCGAAAAAAATGCTCATAGGGTTGACCGGGCTGTACTGCGCGGGGAAAAATTTCATAGCCTCGCTTCTGGAAAAACGGGGCGTCCCGGTGCTTGATGTTGACAAATTGGGCTACCGCGCCATAGACGCCGAACAGGACGCGGTTCTCGCCCGTTTCGGTTCAGGCGTTCTGGACGGAAACGGCCGGGTAAACAGGCGGCTTTTGGGGGAACGGGTTTTCGGAAAGCCGGAAGAACTTGCCGCCCTTGAAGCCATAGTGCACCCTGCGGTAAACCGCTTGACCGATGCATGGATAGTGGAACAGGGGGGGAAAGCCTGCGCGATCAACGCCGCGCTGCTCCATAAATCGTCGGTTTTCGGGAAACTCGACAGGATTATCCTTGTCGAAGCGCCCTTTCTTGCCCGGCTTTTCAGGGCCAGAAAACGGGACCGGCTTCCCTGGCCCGTGATAATACGCCGTTTTAGGAGCCAAAAAGGTTTCACCCCTCAATATTTTTCCGGAAAAGCCGATATATACAGAGTAGAAAACCGGACTTGTCCCTTTCTTGCCGGAATTTTAGGGAAGAAACTGGAAAACCGTATAGATGAAATCCTGTCCGGAGGGGTGCAGTAGATATGGAAAAGAAAAAGATCATTTTAGTTGCGGTTTCTGTCGGGGTATTCCTTGCCATTGCAATCAGCGCCGCCATTTTAATAGTCGCGCCCAAGGCTTCCGGGACAAACGCCGCGGCTGTCCGTCCCGTTTCACCGGGACTGCCCGGAACTTACCGGGCGCAGCCTGATTCCCGGCCTTCCGTACCGGCCGAATCTTCCCGTACCCAGCCGGCTACGGTAGACGCCGTAGATATGGTGAGGAACGCCGACGGCATACAGGCCATTCAGCCTCCTCCCCAGGCGACGGCGATACAGGAAAACCATTTTTATATCAACGGTGAAAATACCGAGGATGCGTACCGTGTTGAATCGGCCGGGGAACCGGGAACTCCCTCCAAAGTAGTGATCAACATTCCCAAGCCGAGTACGGCGGCGGTTCCTGATGTGCCCGCCGGGGGAAAAACCGAACAGCCGGCTCCGGCGGCCCGGCCGCGCCCCCGGCCTGCCCAGGCCCGTGAAACTCCGGCCCCCGCTCCCGCCCGGCCGGCGGCCCGTACCGCTTCTCCCGCCGCGGTAAAAAGCGCGGCCGCCGTTCCCGCGCAGAAAGATTATTGGGTGCAGACCGGCGCTTTTTCCGCCAAAGTCCGGGCCGAAGGCGCCCGGGAGACTCTCGCCTCCAGGGGGATAGCTTCCATTATTGAAAACCGCGAACTGGACGGAAAAACCTGGTACCGCGTTCGTGTCGGCCCCTATACTTCTGAAAATGAAGCCAATTACTGGCTTTCCCTTGTAAAAACCATAGACGGCTTTGGCGAAAGTCAAATACGGCTGTCCGGAACGAAAAGATAGTACAAAGGAACCTGTACAGAAAAGGTTCCGCTGAAAAGGAGCGGGCTGTCCGGTGATTTTCCGGGCAGTCGAGGCTGTTCCAAAAGTTTTGGAACAGCCTCAATCTTTTTTTGCTTTCATTGAAGCGGCGTTCATAATTGCGCCCTATATGGGGCATGAAAAACGCAATTGTATGGGGGCTTTTGATGTTGTCCCCCGGCTTCCTCTGTGCGCAGGGCGTGGACGCGCTTTGGACAGGTTCCTGGGAACACGGGGGAAATCTTGTAAACCGGGGAGACGTCCGGCTGTTCCTGCCTTGCATGTTCAGCCTGCGGGCCCAGGCAATAGACAGCCGGCCGGACGATCCGGGGCGTACCGGCTTTCAGCCGGCAGGGTTCGGCGAAAGCGGAAAAAACGGGCTTACTTCCTTTTCAGGCGGCCTTTACCATAAACCGACGGGTTCACGGCTCCTTCTGGGAATTCTTGATGAATGGGGCCTCCCCGCCCGGATACGGAATCCCTGGATACGATCCCTCCCTTTCGCGGAGAACCACAGTCGATCCATGGCCGATCTTAAAACCGAAATTTCCTCTACAAAAGACGCGGAAGCGTATCTTTATCTGGGAAGCCCGCAGTTGGAATTTTTCCGGGACAGTCTTTTTCAAACATCAATGCGGG
>JAITJV010000265.1 GCA_031278755.1 Treponema sp.
CTTCCCCTTTACCTGGCCCATATCTTTGACAAAAAACAGGACGAGATGGATTCCTTTACGGCAAGCGTTCTTCCGCCCGTGATGATCACCGCCCTGTTCTTTGTGCTGATTTATTTACAGAACAATTTTTCCACCGCGGTCTTTATCGCGGTGAACGCCCTTGTGATCTTCTTTCTTGCCGGCGTAAAACTCAGGTATTTCTTTGCCGCCGTTGTTATGCTGCTTCCCCTGTCGAGCCTTCTTATCCTTACGAAGGAACACAGGTTAAGGCGGCTTATCAGTTTTATCTGGCCCGGCTGGGAACCCCAGGGCGCGGGCTTTCAGGTTCGTTCGTCCCTTTTGACCATCAGCTCGGGCGGCCTTTGGGGCAAAGGCATAGGGCAGGGGACGCGGAAAATAGCCAGCGTTCCGGAGATACATTCGGACTTTATTTTCTCCTCGTTCGCCGAAGAATCGGGTTTTCTGGGCGTGCTCTTCTTTTTTATTCTCTTCGGGCTTTTTGCCTTTCTCGGCTACCGCACGGCGGAAAGATCCGAAACGGCCTTCGCCCGGCTTTTGGTTTCGGGCCTTGTAACGCTTATCCTTTCACAGGCCCTGCTCAATATCGCGGTAGTCGCGGGGGTTCTTCCGGCGACGGGAATGCCGCTTCCGTTTTTTTCGGCCGGCGGCTCTTCGCTCGCGACGACGCTTCTTGCCTCGGGCCTTATAGTGAACGCGTCCAGGCAAAACAGCCGGCTGAATTCCGCAAGAAGGGAGGCGGGGAATGCAGGGTGATTTTATTTATTCCGAAGACGTTCTTCCGGCAAAGACCGCCCAGGTAAAAGCGGGCAGGGGTCTTAAACGGCTTATCATGGCCGCGGCCTTTATCATAGCCGCGGAGCTTATATGGCTTTTTGCGGTAAGCCCCTGTATGCCTCTTGAAACGGTGGAAGTAAACACCTTTCCGGGCATGGACCGGGACACGGTCCTTTCCATTGCCGGTATAGACGGCAAATCATCATGGTTCACCCTGGACGCCCTCCGCGCCGAGCAGGAACTTGAAAAACACAGCAGTATAGAAACGGCGCATGTATTAAAGCGCTTTCCCGACAGGGTAAAAATATTCCTTACCCCCCGGACGCCTGCGGCCATGTGCCTTGCTTCCAGCGGCGGCCGCACGGTTCCTGTTTATTTTGACCGGGAAGGCGTGATAATAACCGTGGGAGCCGGCGGGGCTTCACCCGATATTCCCCTGGAACCCAGAGTTCCTATTCTTTCGGGGGTGGTAATCGACAACCCTGTTCCGGGCATGCGGCTTCCGGCGGTTTTTGGCCCCCTTCTTGAAAACATCGAAAAAATAGGCGGCGGGGCGCCTGAGCTTCTTGAAGCCGTATCGGAGATACGCATTAACAGAAAACCTTTTGACGGCTTTGATCTTGTCCTCTATCCGGTGCATAATCCGGTAAGGGTGCGCCTTGAAAGCGATTTGAGTGAAGACATGCTCCGCTACGCGCTGCTCATGATAGATGTGTTTAAATCAAGGCATACGGATCTTGATGAAATTGATTTCAGGACCGCGACCGCATCCTACACGGTAAAGGAGGCCTCCTCTGACGAATGACGGATTAGTCGTGGGCCTTGATGTGGGCACGACCAAGGTTTGCGCCGTCATCGGCGAGCGCAACGAAAACGGAAACATCGAAATCACCGGGGTCGGCCTCAGCCCCTCCACCGGACTGCGCAAGGGGGTGGTGGTGAATATAGAAGCCACCCTCCGCTCCGTATCCCAGGCCATAGAATCCGCCGAGATGCGCAGCGGCCGCGAGGTGCATACCTGCTGGACCGGCATAGGCGGCAGCCACATTGAAGGCATACACTCACGGGGCGTGGTAACGGTGGCGGGAAAGGGCAGGGATGAAACACGGGAAATAAGCCGGGATGATATTAACCGCGTCCTTGAAGTGGCGCGGGCGGTGGTAATACCCATGGACCGCCAGGTTCTTGCCGTGATCCCGCAGAGTTATACGGTGGACAACCAGAAGGGAATACGGGATCCCCTTGATATGAGAGGGATGCGCCTTGAAGCCGATGTTCATATCATAACCTGCTCGGCGACAAGCGCGGGGAATCTTGTTAAATGCGTTAATCGCGCCGGCTTCAGGGTTAATGATCTGGCGCTCCAGTCCATAGCGTCGGGCAGGGCCGTCCTTACCGAAGAAGAAAGGGATATGGGGGTCGCCCTTATCGATCTGGGGGGCGGGACCACCGATCTCCTGGTGTATTCGGAAGGAGCCCCCTATTACGCCGCCACGGTTCCGGCCGGAGGGGGGCAGGTTACCAACGACATCTCCATATTAAACCATATTTCTCCGGAAAACGCGGAGAAGATAAAGCTCGAAGCCGGCTGCTGCTGGGAGGGCCTGCTCGAAGAAGACGCCGATGTGATAGTTCCCGGGGTGGGAAGCCGCCCGCCCCAGGCCATACCCAAGTCCCGAATCCTTGCCATCATCAAACCCCGCATGGAAGAGATCTTCAAAATGGTAAAGGAGCATCTGGACAAGCTGACGCTGGCGCGTCCGCTGGGCGGCGGCGTAGTACTGACGGGCGGAGGCGCGATGCTTCAGGGGGCCGCCGAACTGGCCCAGGATATTTTCACCCTTCCGGTCCGCACGGGTCTTCCCCTGAGAGTGGACGGCCTTACCGATGAGTTCTGCAGCCCCGTGTACGCTTCCGCCATAGGGCTTGCCCTTGAAGGGAACGACAGGGAATTAAAGCCGCTTGAAAGGGAGATGCGGCCCCGGGATAAAGGGCAGGCCGATCTTTTCGGAAAACTCAGGGACTGGCTTACAAAGGAATTTTTTTAATGGTTTCAAGGGGTAAATTATAAAAATCAAATGATTTGGGAGGAGTTATGAATATTTTCGAAGTGCGCGAGAATAATTTCGGATCCTGGCCGTCAAAAGAGACATGGTCTTCGAAGGAGGCTCTGGCGGAGACCCGGTTTCAGGGGCAGGTAAGGCAGACGTTTGGTACGTCTCCTTTGTATACCCCCGCGGCCGCTTCTCCGGAAGCGGATCTGTTCCGGGACGCCGTATTGCGGGAGTCTGACGATCCTGTTCCGGCCGTCATCAAAGTGATGGGCGCCGGCGGCGGCGGCTCAAACGCCGTTGACCGCATGATAGAATGCGGACTCGGAGGCGTATCCTTCGTGGCGGTAAATACCGACGTGCAGGATCTCAACAAAAATAAACCCAAAAAGAAGCTGCAGATCGGGACCAAGCTGACGGGCGGCCGCGGAGCGGGAGGAGATCCCGCCGTAGGGGAAGAGGCCGCCAAAGAAGACAGGGAGCTTATACAGGAAGCCGTCAAGGACGCCCACATGGTTTTTGTAACCGCCGGCATGGGAGGCGGGACCGGCACCGGAGCCGCGCCCATAATCGCCCAGGCGGCGAAGGAAGCGGGCGCCCTCACCGTCGGGGTGGTTACCAAACCTTTTGAATACGAAGGCCGCTACAAGATGAACCTTGCCGAAGAGGGAATCAAAAAAATGCGGGACGCCGTGGATTCGCTTATCGTCATTCCCAATGAGCAGGTCCTTAAAATGGTGGAGCGGAGCACCCCGCTGAAGCAGGCTTTTCTTATGGCGGACGAGGTGCTCCGCCAGGGCGTCGAGGGTATTTCCGAGATGATCACCAAAGTAGGCGAAGTGAACATTGATTTCGCCGACGTGGTCGCCGCCATGAAAGGCCAGCGGGACGCCCTTATGGGCATAGGCTACGGCCAGGGTGAAAACAGGGCCGCCGACGCCGCTTCAAACGCCATTGACAATCCCCTGCTTGAAGACACGTCAATAAACGGCGCGACGCGCCTCCTTATAAACATTATAGGCGGCGAAGGCCTTTCCATGGTGGAAGTCAACGAGATCATGAACATCATCAGGGCCAACGCCGACGCCGACGTCCACATTACCCACGGGATTCGCGTAGATCCTGAAATGGGGGACAAAATAAAGGTGACGGTCGTTGCCACCGGCTTCCGGCCGGAAGAAAAGCCCCGCGGCCCCGCGGCTTTTGAACCGGCAAAACCCCGGGAGCGGGATTTTATTCCCTACGGCGAATGGGAAACGATACAGAAACGTTCTTTCCTTACCCACAGGAACAGCCGCAACGAAGATATAGACGTTCCGACGGTGATTCGTGATAAAAAGCTGTATGCGCCCGAAGGGCCGGACGTTTCCGGATCATGAGCGATCAGGAACTTTTGCGGCGCTTTTATTCCCGGCTCATCGCGCTGGAACGCCGTTCCCCGCTGACCGCCGAGACGTATTGCTGTGAGATACGCCGTTTTCTTGAATTTCTCGCGGTAAAGAAACTGCCGGCGGAGACGGTGCGGACAGAGGAGATAGCGGACTACCTTGAAGAAAGGCGGAGAAAAGACGGTATTGATTCACGGTCCGCCGCAAAGGCGGTGACCTGTCTCCGTTCTTTCTTTCGTTTTCTTTTGGAAGAAGGCCGGAGGAAGGACAACCCCGCCCTGATTCTGGAACCGCCCCGGCGGGGCATGCGTCTTCCGGAAACTTTTGCAAGCGGGCAGGTCGCCCGTATTCTTGCCGCCGTCGATACATCAACGCCCCTTGGCGTCCGCGACCGGGCGCTTTACACCCTCATTTATCAGGCGGGCCTCCGTGTTTCGGAGGCGGTGCGCCTCAATGTCCGCGATCTGGAATTTTCCCGGAAGAGCGGTATTGCACGGGTGACGGGCAAGGGCAGCAAGGAACGGCTTGTGATTTTCGGGGCCGATGCGGCGCAGTGGCTTGCCCGTTATCTAAAGGAAAGCCGGCCGCGTCTTGCGGGTTCCCGGACCGTTCCCGCCCTCTTTATTACAAAGGCGGGAAAAAGGCTTTCCCGCAAGGGGATATGGAAAAATTTCGTACCCCTTACGGCTACGGCCGGGGCGTCTTCGAAGCTTCATTCCCTGCGGCATACTTTTGCTACGGAACTTTTGGCGAACGGGGCGGATCTCCGTTCCGTTCAGGAACTTCTGGGCCATGCGGATCTTTCCACCACCCAAATCTATACCCATGTTGACGTATCGCTTCTCAGGGAAAGCCACCGCCGTTTTATGCCCAGGCTCGCCCTTTCCCGCGCGGGGCGGGAAGGCGGAAAGGGGGAATGAACCATGGCGGTTAAAAAAGATATAGTAACGGGAATTATTGCGGTCCTTGTCATCGCCGCGGGGATTTACGGATTTTACCGGTATGAAAAATCCAAAACCCACAGCGATCTTGCAAAGCGTATGGCGGAGATAAGCCCCCGGGGCGGCCCTCCGGAAACGATAGAGGGACTCAAGGCGGCAATCGCCGCTTATGAGGAACAGATTGAACTTAACATCAAGGAAGCGGGCCAGACCGGCGTTTACTGGAAGATCCTTGCCACCCGCTATGCGGACCGGGGCATGCACAGCGACGCCCTGTATGCGCTGGAAAAGGCGATACGCTACAACGCCGAAGATCCCGCTCTTTATTATCTTTCAGGCGTTTCGGCGGCAATAGTCGCCAAATCCTCGCTGGACTTTCCCGGTTCGGAAGGCGGGGAAGCCGCCAAAGCCCGGTATTTTGCCCTCGCGGAAGAAGCGTACCTCCGGGCCATAAGTCTTGACGAAACGTATGCGCGGCCCCGGTACGGGCTTGGTATACTCTATGTTTTTGAACTTGAAAGGCCCCGTGAAGCCATACCCCACCTGGAGCGGTATCTGGAGCTTATGTCCAGCGACATAAGCGCCATGTTCGCCCTTGCCAGGGCTTACTATGTAACCGGCTCCGGCAGCAGGGCCGTGGAGCTTTACGATCGCATCATTTCCCGGACAAAAGACGCTTCCGTCAGGGAAGAAGCCCAAAAGAACAAGGAAATCGTCCAGGGGAGCGTTTATGACTGACAGGGGCCTCCTGGATCTTGCGATCTGCCGTATTCCCGGCCTCTCCGTCCGGGAACGGGTAAAACTTTGCACAAAATTTGAAAAAGAGGATGAAATAGTAATACTTTCAAAGAAGGACATAGAAAAAATTCTGAACAGGCCCATCGCCCCTTCCTGGACCATGGATACTGTGCGCCGGCAGGCTGAAAAAGACGCCAAAACAGCCCATATACGCGGCATCGCCTGGGAATCCTGCGTATCTCCGGAGTATCCGCCCCTCCTGCGGGAGATATTCGATCCTCCGGCCGTGCTGTTTTACCGGGGGAAGCTGCCGAATCCCGAACGGCCCCTGGCGGCCGTAGTGGGAACCCGGCATCCGGGGCCGGCCGCGGCGATGGAGGCTTTCGGCATTGCCCGTTTTCTCGGGAGCCGGGGCGTCCCCGTTGTTTCCGGCCTGGCCCTGGGAATAGACGCCATGGCCCACCGGGGAAACATTGAAGGCGGGGCGCCTACCGTCGCGGTTCTCGGTTCCGGGGCGGATGAAATTTACCCCGTTTCCAACCGGCCCCTGGCCGCGCGTATTCTTGAATCGGGAGGGGCCGTTTTCAGCGAATACCCTCCGGGGACTCCGCCGCGGCCCTGGCGTTTTCCCGCGAGGAATCGTATCATTTCCGCCCTGGCCCGGGGGACGGTGATAGTCGAAGCGCCGGAAAAGTCCGGGGCCCTTATCACCGCGGGTTTTGCCCTGGAGCAGGGGCGAGATCTCTGGATCGCGCCGTCGGGCCTCAGGGCGGCGGGTACAGCGAAGCTGGCGTCCGACGGGGCCGGCGTCCTTTATTCCGCGGAATCCATACTGCGGGACTGGCGCATGGAAGGCGCTGAAAATTTTTGCGGCTGCGGCAAAGGCGTCCGGAAACGGGATTTTTCGCCCGGCGAGCCGCTTGCCTCTTCCCTGGCCCGTTCTCTTGATATTGACTTAAAAGGAAAATGAATATGGCGGCGGTGAAAGAAAAAAAAGAAAAAAAAGAAAAAAAAGAGAAAAAGGCTTCATCAAAAAAGAAGAAAGAGCAGCCGCGGCGCATCCTCGTGATCGTGGAATCGCCGGCCAAGGCAAAAACCATAGAGAAATACCTAGGTCCCGATTACAGCGTCAAGGCGTCCATGGGCCATCTTATCGATCTTCCCAAGTCGCGGCTTGCCATTGACACCGAAAATAATTTTGAGCCTGAATACATCACGGTGCGGGGCAGGGCCGGCCTCCTTAAGGAACTGCGCGGCGACGCGAAGAAAGCCGACGCGGTTCTTCTGGCGAGCGACAATGACCGGGAAGGGGAGGCCATCGCATGGCACCTCCGTAACGCAATCAGCGCGAAAAACGGCAAGGTTCCCATACAGCGGATCAGCTTCAACGAAATAACGCCGCAGGCAATAAATGACGCCGTGGCGCATCCGGGCGGTATAGACGAAGCCAAGGTAAACGCCCAAAAAGCCCGCCGCGTGCTGGACCGTCTTGTGGGTTACAACCTTTCGCCCCTTCTCTGGAAAAAAGTAAAGAACGGCCTTTCGGCGGGGCGTGTTCAGTCGGTGGCGCTGCGCCTTATCTGCGAACGCGAAAAAGAAGTTGAATCGTTCATCCCCGTTGAATACTGGACGCTGGACGCGGACTTTAAAGTAGGAAAGCATACCTTTACCGCCCAACTGGTAAGCTGGCGGGGAAACAAGCCCCTCCTTTCGCACGGGGAAGAAGTAAAGGCGATTATTGAAAAAATAAAGGATTCCGACTGCGTCGTCTCCGATATAAGGATAACCGACAAAATGGTAAAGCCCCGCCCTCCGTTTACCACTTCGCAGCTTCAGCAGACTGCGGCAAACCGGCTCTCCTTTACTTCACGGAAAACCATGCAGGTTGCCCAGCAGCTTTATGAAGGCGTGAATATAGGCAGTTCGCGCATAGGGCTTATTACCTATATGCGCACCGACTCGGT
>JAITJV010000042.1 GCA_031278755.1 Treponema sp.
GTTTTGGGTATACTGTTTCCGATGAAAAACGTTTCCGGGGCGCTAAAGGAACTTTTTTATTCGCTGGGTATTTTTACCCGGACTCTCAGGGGGATAGGCGCTTTTTTTCTCCGCGGACAGGCCGCCCACCATCTCCTTATCCTTCAAATCCTCTTTACCTTTGTGGAGGCCCTGGGCATAGCCAGCCTTCTTGCCCTGGGCATAGGCGCCGTGGTGAACGTCATAGGCATTCCGACGCTCTCCCGCATCGGGCAGCAGCAGCTCATATATCCGCTGCTCATTCTTATTATCACGCGGGAGTTGGGCCCCCTTCTTACCGCCTTTATCATCAGCGCCCGTTCGGCCACCGCCATAGCCACCGAGATGGCCGGCATGGTTGTTTCCCACGAGGTGGAAGCCTATCTTTCCATAGGCGTAGATCCGATAGAATACCTAGCGGTTCCCCGTTTTCTGGGGGTAACAATCTCCATGTTTCTCCTTAACATCTTCTTTTCCATTTTCGGCCTGGCCGGATCCTTTGCGGTGGCCCAGCTTTTTTCCAGCCTGCCGGCGGACGTTTATTTTACGAATCTTCTGCAAAGCCTCACCGTGCAGGATATTTTTATTTCTGTTGTAAAAAGCATAGTCTTTGGAATGATCGTTTCCATAACGGGGATCATATACGGGTTGGCGGTGGTGCAGTCCTCTACGGAAATTCCCGTCGCCGGCCTTAAGGCGGTGGGTTCTTCTTTTGCGCTGTGCATAATAGTAGATATACTTCTTTCGGCCATGTATTATATGGTGATAGGGTTGAGGCTGTGGCCGGCATCATAGAGCTGGAAAATGTGAGCCTCTCTGCGCAGAACAGGCGCGTCGTGAAGGGGGTTACGCATCAATTTGAAGAAGGAAAAACCACGGCGCTTGTAGGTCCTTCCGGCTGCGGCAAGAGCACTCTTCTTAAACTTTCGGCAGGGCTTCTGGTGCCGAGCGGGGGGGAGGTGCGTTTCCGGGGAAAGAATATTTCCACAATGAACCGGAAAGAGAATCTTGCCTTCAGGCGGGAAGGGGCGGTCGTGTTTCAGGATTCGGCCCTCTGGGCCAATCAGAGCCTTTTTCAGATGCTGGAGCTTCCCCTGCGCATACATTTTCCCGGCATGTCCAAAGCGGAGCGGGAGCGCCGTATAGAAGAGGTAACGGCTGAAGTGGGTTACAGGAAGGAGCTTTCAATACGGCCGTCCCTGCTTTCCATGGGGGAGCAAAAGCTCATCGCGTTTGCCCGCGCGCTGGTCTGCCGGCCCAGCCTGCTTTTTCTTGACGAGTGGACCGAGTCTCTGGACGACCGCGCGGCCCAGCGGCTTGTGTCCATTGTAAAGAGGATGAAAAACGCCGGGGCCACGATTATTTTTGTCAGCCATAATATACACCTTATGCTGGATATGGCGGATTATTACCTTATGATTCTCGGAGGCCAGTTGTTCCTCAGGTTGACAAAGGAACAGCTTGAAGATGAAGACTTGAGGCGTTATATAGAAAGGGGAATCAACGCATGAAATTAACGGTCCGTTTTGCCGATCAGGTAGTCGGGTTCTTTATCATACTGGCGCTGGCGGCCCTGATTTTTGTCATCTTCATGCTTGGAAAAAGTCAACGGTGGTTTTCCAGAGATTACTATTTTAAAACGTATTTTTCTTCGGCGCAGGGACTCAGCGAAAATATGCCGGTTCAGTACAAGGGTTTTACCATAGGGCATGTAAAATCCTTTGATCTTGCGGAAGACGACAGGGTGGAAGTCCGTTTTTACATTTTCGACACCTATTATTCCCGCGTCCGCGCCGGTTCGCTCGTAGAGATAATGGTAAGCCCCATAGGCCTTGGAAACCAGTTCCTGCTCCACCCCGGTCTGGGGCCGGAGCCGATAAACGAAGAAGAGCTTATTCCCGCGGTCAATTCTCCCGAGGGAAGGCGCATCCGCGAGCAGGGCCTTGCGCAGGTTCCCACCCATGACGACAGCATTTCGCTTATATTGAGCCGTCTTAGTTCAACCCTGGAAAGCGCCAATATCGCCCTTGCGGATGTTTCGAGCATCTCGACTCAGGTTGAAAGCGCCCTTGAAGGGGACGATTCCACCGCCATAGGCCGCATTATAGGAAACACCGAGCGTTCCATAGCCGGCATTGAATCCATGACCGAAAGCCTGCCCGCCATGATCGACGATTCGATCACGTTGGTTCTGGATCAGATAAGCCCGATCATCGCCAACCTCGATGAACTGTCCGCAAAGCTCAACGATCCCGACGGAAGCGTTTCGCGCATTCTCAGCTCCGATGGGGAAGTATACGCCAACCTGGTAGAAGCCCTGGAGTCGGTGAACGGGACAATGAGGAATCTTGAAAAGAGCAGCGCCTTCCTTCCCGCGCAGCTTCCCCAGCTTGCGGTTATCATCTCTGATTTCAGAAACGCCCTTAAATCGGCGGAGGATGTGCTTATTGCGTTGAGCAATAACCCCCTGCTCAGGAACGGCATACCCGAACGGATGGAAACCCGTTCGGGAGGAACCAGCCCGAGGGACATTTCCTTTTAGGGAAGGGAAACGGAAGCAAAAATGAAAGCGCGCAGAAACTTTTTTTTCCTTGTTCCGGCGTTTGTTGTTCTGTGGAGCTGCTCTTCCGCCCCCAGGCGGCCCCTCGAAGTTGACAATGTCAGGAGCCTGGCCGAGTCGCAGCTGGAACTTGCCAACCAGGAGCTGGATCACGGCAATTACGGCGGCGCCCTGGAAATGCTCGATGACGCCCGGCGCTACGCTGTAAATACGGATAATCCTTCCCTTCGTATACGCACAAATCTTTCCAGGGGAAACGCGTTCTTTTATCTGGGCCGTACCGAAGAAGCCTTTGCGCTCTGGGCGGAAACCCGGGACGAGGCTGAGGAAGAAAACAACGAAGAACTCCTCGCCGTCTGCCGCATGCACATAGCGCGGGGAAGGCTTCTTGCGGCTTTGGCGGCGGGCGGGGACGCCGTTTCCGCGGCCCTGTCCGCAAGGGACGAGGCCGCCGGGGCGATGGCTTCAATAAAAGACAGGATGTATACCGCCTTCGGATGGCTCGTTATCGCGCTGGCCGAACGGGAATTGAAAAATTTCAGGGAATCAGAGGAAGCTGTAAAAAAGGCCCTTTCCATACATGAAAAAAGCAGATACCTGGAACAAACCGCCTATGACTGGTATCTTATCGCGTCGATACGCTCCACCGGCGGCATGTACGCCGCCGCCGAAGAGGCCGTAACCGAAGCCATAGGTTTTGACAGACGGGCGGAAAATTCCCGCGGCCTTGCCGCCGATTGGCGCGCCCTTGGCGATATACGAAAAAAAGCCGGCAATTCTTCCGGCGCCCAAACCGCCTACAAGCGGTCGGCTGAAATTTACCGGTCCCTGGGCATGGAAGCCGAGGCGCGGGCGGCGGAAAGAAGAATGGATTCCCCATAAAGGCCGGCGGGCTTGAGGGACAGTTTTTGACGGAAAAATCGCCTTCCCCGCATTTCTTTTTTCCCGGGGCCAAAGCGTATATACCACGGAGACTCTTCCAAAACCGAAATTTTGAAACGGCCTCCCTTGACAAATTATTTCCCGTGTGTTTCTATTTATAGTAACAGTTTCTATGTATAGAAACACATCTTGTTTCAAGGAGCGCATCATGTCAGCGAAAATCCCGACCCGTCTTTACCTTTCCGAGGATGAGATTCCCAAATACTGGTACAATCTGCGGGCGGATATGAAGGAAAAGCCCGGGCCTGTTCTGCATCCGGGGACGCTTAAGCCGGCGACGGCTGAGGATCTTGGGGCTGTTTTCTGCAGGGAACCGGTAAAACAGGAACTTGATGACGCCGCGCGGCTCGTCCCTATTCCTGAGGGGATTCAGGAATTCTACCGGGCGTACCGGCCGGCGCCGCTTATCCGGGCCTATTTTCTGGAAAAAGCCCTGGAAACGCCGGCGGAGATCTACTACAAATTTGAAGGAACCAATACCTCGGGCAGCCACAAGCTTAATTCGGCGGCGGCCCAGGCTTTCTACGCCAAGGAGGAAGGGCTTACGAGCCTTACGACCGAAACGGGGGCGGGGCAGTGGGGCACCGCCATGGC
>JAITJV010000074.1 GCA_031278755.1 Treponema sp.
CTTGCATACCCTGTCGGAGCTTTTGCCCGAACCGAGAAGCCTACCGATTTCGTTATCGTCGATCATACCGTAAAGGCCGTCGCTACAGAGGAGGATCGTATCGCCGGGGATCTTCCGGATATCGCCGCGAAACTTGCCGGAAATTACCGCGGCAAGCCGGCGGACCTAAAAGCCCTGGGCGAAGCTTTTAAGAACGAAATAACCAGCTACAGCGACAGGCTTTTTCGGGACTCCAATGCCGGCGGCGATCCCCTGGGCGGCGCCACCTTTTGCGGCGTTCTTTTGGCGGATAGCTCCGCCGTTTTTGTCAGTCTGGGCGATTCACGGGCTTATATTTTAAAAAAGGGGGATCATCTGCCGCGCCAGATTACGGAGGATCATAATCTCGCCGCCGAATATGTCCGCCGCGGCGTTTTTACAAAAGAACAGGCAAAAAACCACCCTTCCTCCAGCCAGCTTGTCCAGTTTATGGGCATGGAACCGCCGGCTGAACCCGACTGTTTTGTGGAAGAGTTAAGCCCCGGCGATACGATCCTCCTCTGTAGCGACGGCCTTTACGGTATGATCGACGATAACGAAATCGGTAGGCTTCTCGGTTCGGGCAAAAGCTCCGACAGGGTATGCAAGCTTCTCATCGCCGCCGCCAACAAGGCTGGCGGCAGGGATAATATATCGGCGGTTTTAGTGCGGTTAAAGACTATGACCGTTTCCGATCCACTGTAAGCTTAATTGAGGACGGGGAACCTGAGATCCGCATTATCGGGATTATGGGGGATAAAAGGGCTGCGGTACGAATTGAAAGTATAGACGGCGTATTGTTCAGTAAAGACGACGTGGTTCTGACGGTCTTCCCCGCCGGAAGGAAAGGCGAATACCGGGTTCCTCAAGGCGTCGCCATTATAGATGAGGCGGCTTTCGGCTGCTGCTACCGGAAGATGACTTTAAGTTTGATGACGAGTTGTAATTGGAATAGCATCCTTGTTCCCCGTCTCCAAAGGCTATTTGAGCAGTTCCTCCATTTCAGCCTTATCGAGACGGTTCTTTTCCAGAAGGGCCTTTACCAGCCTGTCGATGCGCTTCTTTTCCTTGCGGACGATCTCCACAGAGACGGCCAGTTCGTTTTTGATGATCTCCGATACCCGCCCGCTTATCTTCGCGGCCAGCGGGCCTTTCACGGCTTCACCGGGGCTTAAGACAAGATAGCCCGTCTCCTCGTCCATGCCGTAAGAACAGATCATGGCCCTGGCGATATTCGCGGCGCTTGAAAGATCGCCCGAAGCGCCGGTGGAGAGGCCGTCTTTTTCCCCGTAGTAGGCGATTTCCGCGGCCCGGCCCCCCAGGGCGGTGCGCAGCCTGCCGGTGAGTTCTTCCTTCGTCTCCAGCGGCGAACTTTCGCCTGAGTCGTCTTCCATGTAACCGCCGTGGCTCCCCCGGGCGACGATGGTAAGGTAAGAAGGGGTACGGCCGGCCAGGTAACACAAAAAGGCGTGGCCCGATTCGTGCCTCGCTACCCGTTCCATGTAGGCTTCGCCCCAGTCCTTTTTCTCCCCGTGCCGGCTTATTTCAAAGGCTTCTTCCAGTACCGCGTCGGAAAGCGGCTCGTCGCGCTTGAGCGCGTTCCTGTTGGCCGCCTCTACGACGGCCGCGAGGTTCGCCAGGCTCAGCCCGGCGGATCTCCCGACGAGCTGTTCTATCATCCGGTCTGTCACCTGGCGGGTTTTGTTCTTCCCAAGCTGAAGCTGGAGGTAGCGGCGGCGATCTTCTTTCGCGGGCATGTCCACCAGGATAGTCCTGTCGAAACGCCGTATCAGGGCCGGGTCAAGGACAGCCGCAGTGCCGGCGGTTTCGTCAATTTCAAAGTTGGTCGCCGCCAGCACGAAAACCGGACGCCTGGGATCAACTTTAAAGCCGTCCATTTCGGTAAGCAGGGCGTTGAGGGCCATCTCTTCGCCGTGGGCGCCCGCCCCGCCCATCCTTTTGCGTCCAATGGCGTCTATTTCGTCTATAAACACCACCGAAGGGGCGTATTTCCGCGCTTTGCCAAAAAGCTGGCGCACCGACTCGGGGCCGCTCCCCTGCCACAGGGTAACAAAACTTGAGGCCGCCGCCGGAATAAAGGCCGTACTGGACTCGCCGGCCATGGCTCTGGCCAGGAGTGTCTTTCCCGTGCCCGGCGGCCCGTAGAGAAGGACGCCCTTGGGCGGTTTAATCCCCCGGGCGGAAAACTTCTTGGGGTTTTTAAGGAAGTCCACAAAGAATTTGAGTTCGTCCTTCGCCCCCGCCGCGCCAATCACATCGTCAAAACGGACATCCGGCTTCTCCGCGTCCGCGAGGACTTCCCCCGCGTCAATAGCGTTGATGTTTCTTTTAATAACCAGATCCCTCAGCCGTATGTTGATGCGCCCTTTGTCGTCGCTGATTTGCGGCGCGGTTTCAAAATACAGGGCCTTTTGTTCAGCGGCAATTTTTGCGGCGGAATTCTGGAGATAAAGCCGGGCGGCTATCTTTTCAAGGGTTTCCGTAAAATCCCCGTCATTCCGTCCGGGCGCCGTCAGCTTGCCTCTGGCCCCGGCCCGGGTAAAAGAGACAAGGAGTTCGTCGTCAATGGCGAAATCCCGGGTCTCTAAAAGATAGACCGGCAGCTCCGGCATCCGTTCAAGCAGTTCCCTGAAAAAGAACCTCCCCATACGCAATGCGCCCGCGGCCATGGGGATATTCTCGAAGGCCGCCATGGTTCCCGTCTGGAGGGCCTCTATTTTTTGTGCCTCATCGGGAGCCGTGGACAGAGAGTCAGGTTCTATGGTATCTTCCGCCTCCTCGCCCTGATAGGCAAGGTCCAGGAGTACCAAAGAAATATCCTTTTCACCGGCGATGGTAAAAGCTTCCTCCGGGGACTTCGCGCGGTACACGGTAAAAGGCTTCATGTAAGCCTCAAGGCGCGCCGCGTTAAGGGCGCCGGTAAAGAGGAGTATCGCGGGCTTATCGGGCTTATTGAAAAGGGCTTGAATTTCGTCTGCCGCTCCTTTTCCCGTTTCGGCAATATCAACCGTAAAACTAATGCCGTCGATCTTCTCAAGGGTCGCGGCGAAACTGCCGCCGCTGAAAAGGCCGCTGAGTTTGAACATCTCGTTTTTAAAAAACAGCTCCGTCCGCGCCCGAAGGGTTCTCGCGTCCGCCAGACCTCCCTCGGAAAAGAGCAGTACCGGCGGGACTTCTTTTTCCACGTCTATTTTTACCCCGTATTGTTTCTCGAAGAGGCCCGAACAGCGTTTCAGTTCCTTTTCGCAGATAGTCTCCAGGTCGTGGGCTTTCAGGTGGTTAAAAAGAATGGTGCTGCCCGTCGCCATACGCGAACAGATGGCCGCCGGAAAATAAGGCGCTCTCGTCTGGGGGTTTATATCCGTTTCAAGGGCCTTGAGGATGACCTGCCGGGGAACAGCCGCGGCATTTGCCTTCGATTCCCCCTCATAGAGCTGTTTCCCCGCGTTGCTTGTAAAAATTATTATAGTATCTTTAAAGGCCGCGTCTTCATCAAGAAAATCGTCGTGGAGCTTTCCCGCGTCCAGGATCTGGAGGAAAAGCTGGATGGTGTTGAGGTGGGCCTTTTCTATTTCGTCAAAAAGCAGGATACAGTGGGGGTTCTCCTTTACAAAACCGGTCAGGGCGCCGGTTTTCGCGTCTTTGTAGCTGGGCGCTAAACCGATAAGATTGATCTGGGACTGGTGATCGGCGTAACCGCTCATCTCAAAGCGCTTGTAGGGAAGACCCAGGGCGGCCGCTCCCTGTTCCGCCAAAAAGGTCTTCCCGACCCCTGGGGGGCCGGCAAAAACAAAAATGGCCCGGGGCCGCCGCCTTTCGTCATCGGCTTCCGCAAGCAATTCCGCGCCGAATATGCTTTCTGAAAATTCGTGGACCGCGTGATCCTGCCCGAAGACCTTTTCCATAAGGCTGCTTCTTAAATGGCGTATCCGTTCGGCCAGGCCGGGAAGCTGGGCAAGCCGCTCCTGGGGACTTAAAGGGGCGCCTGGTTTTTCAGCTTCCCTGCCGACCTTGTTTCCGCCGCTCTCTGCCTCCTTAAGGCCGAATATTTCCGCCACAGGCCCCGCGCCTCCTTCGTTTATTTTGGCCTTTATTATTTCGGGGGGATCTTCAAACAGCGCGTCAAGAAAATGAAGGGCGGTCAGGGTTTCGGCGCCGTCTTCTTCCGCCATCCGCGTGGCGCGGTCAAAGAGCCCCGCCATCTGTTCGTCGCAGGATTTCTCGCTTATCCTGCGCTGGTTTTCCGCTTTTATCAGAACCTCCCGCAAGAGGCTCCTGGCCGGCGCCGGATTAATGCCCCTGTCTTTCAAAAGACCTTTTACCCCCGCTATATCCGCCTCTATCAGGCTTTTATGGCTTGAAGAAGGGGCAACCTCCTCCGCGGAAAGTTCGGAAAGTTTTAGAATACCCAGGAAGATGTGTTCGGGCCTCATGCCGGAAGCCCCGGTAAAGCTCTTTTCCGCCATGGCCCGCTTTACGACAAATCTCATCGCGGTGTTTATATCCATTTTGCAAGCCTCCTTGTGTCTGCGTTAAGGACGCTCAAAGATAAAGCCCTTGATCGTTTGTATATGGTGTCCGTCCACCTGATGGCATGGGCCGGGAAAGCGAACGGTCTCTTTCCGTGTTCCGCCGGGTAAAGGCCGAGGTTTTCCACGATCCTTGTTTTCACCCCATTTCCTCCAGCACTTTGCGCACCCCCTCCGGATGCAGCCAGCCGTAGCCCCGGTTCTGCAGATCCGGGATAAGGAT
>JAITJV010000087.1 GCA_031278755.1 Treponema sp.
GCAATATCCCGCTGCCGTTCTATGACCAGCATGGAAGTAGCCGACGAAACATTTACCGCGGCGACCATTACGATAAGGGCCATGATAAAAAGAAGAAGCTGGCGTGTCTGCTCATAGGAGCTGTACTGCGATCTTTGCAGTTCCTTCCAGGTATACACCGAAAAACCCGGCCCCAGAACCGAATAAATATCAAACACCATCTGTTCCGCTTTGCGGTACGGATCGTCTATTTTTACAAGAAGATGGGCCTGGGAAAATTCCGGAGAAAAAATCTCTTCCCCCGCCTTGTCGGTGATGATGCACCACAGTGAATCCAGCTCCCGGTATCCTGAAGAAACGACGCCCTTGACGGTAAAAGGCGTAAAGCGGGGAACGCTTCTTCCGCCCGCCGTCGTCCGCAGGGTCATGATGCGCACCGTCTGCCCCGCCTCCGCGCCCGAAGTTTTGGCGATCTCTTCTCCCAGAAGCACTTCCCGATCCGATTCCAGAACAGCCTGTCCCGATACGGTCCTGAGAAAACGGGCGCTTCCGGGATCTTGCCAATAGGAACTTTCGACGGCCCTTATGGTAGTTCCGCTCTTTCCCTTGCCGGCGAGCATCCCCAGCCCCTGCCTTTCGATCCACACGCCGCGCACGCCGGGGAGTCCGGAAATTTCATCCGCCGCCTTTTCCAACCGTCCGCCGTCGGCAAAATTATACACCTGTATATGGGCGGTGCCCAGTTCAAGATAGCGGTCGGTGATGCCGCGTATCATGCCGTCGGCCACGATGAGGGTAACGATGATGGGGACAAGGCTTACGGCTATTCCCGCCGCGGCTCCGCGGAGGTAACGGCCGCCTTCGCGGGCCCTGCCGAGAAGATAACGCAGGGCAATGAAAAAACCGCATCTGAATTTCACGGCGCCGCCCCCGTTCCGGCCAGCGCGCCGTTTTCCAGCATGCAGCGCACAAGCGCCCTTGCGGCGACCTTTTCATCATGGGTTACCACGATCAGCGTCTTTCCCCGTTTCTCCGCCGCGCTGTAAAGCAGCTCCGTTACAAGGGCGCTGTTGTCGGGATCAAGGTTCCCCGTCGGTTCATCGGCCAGAACCAGATCGGGATCGTTTATCATGGACCGGGCCACAGCCACCCGCTGGCGTTCCCCGCCGGAAAGCTGGGAAGGAAAATGCCCCAGCCTGTCTTCAAGCCTGACGTCGGCCAAAAGCAGACGGGCTTTTTCAACGGCTTCCTTTTTCCGCATACCCGCGATATAGGCGGGAAGCATTACGTTTTCAAGAGCGGTAAAATCTTTAAGGAGGTAATGAAACTGAAAGATAAAGCCCACCTGCCGGCTCCGGTACGAAGAAAGGGCGCTTTCGGGGAGGGCGCTTATTTCGGCGCCTCCCACAACGATGGATCCAGAATCGGTTACGTCAAGGCCGCCTATGATGTTAAGGAGCGTGCTCTTTCCGCTTCCGCTCCGGCCCGTTACCGCCATGGAAGCCCCTTTTTCAACTTCAAACGCGATCCCCTTTAGAATATGAAGGGTCTCGGCGCCTGAAACATAGTTCTTTACGATGCCGTCAACTTTAAGGATAATCTCACTCATACCGCAATACCTCCGCGGGTTTTATCCTGGAAATTTTCCCCGAGGCAAACCACGCCGCAAACAGGGCGGAGAAAAACCCGAACATACAAATCAGCAGAACCTCATGGGGTATAACCCTGGAAGGTATCTCTTTTATATAAAAAACCGCAGGCGAAAAAACAGCGAACTCCTCGCCTCCGCCAAAGACGGGCAGCATAAAATTAAGCAGCCTGAGGAACGCGTTTACTATTCCTTCAAGAATAGAGAAAAAAAGCGGAATATGAAAGGCGATAAGAAGGCCCGGGACAAGGCCGGCCCCCGTTCCGGCAAGCCCTATGATCACGCCGTCCCAGACAAAAACAAGACGCACCGCCCTGTCCGCGGCGCCTACCGCCCGGAGGAGGCCTATTTCCTCGCGCCTTTCCAGCACCGATCTTCTCTGCGCCTGAAAAATATTAAGCCCGACTACAATAAAGATAAGCCCGACCAAAATAAACATAAAAAGTTTTTCCGTCCGGAGCGCTCCGAAGAAGGCGCGGTTATAATCCCGCCAGCTTGTGATAATATACGATTCCGATCCGGGAACGCCGGCAAGGGCTTCCGCCGCGCGTTCCATTCCGCGCCTGTCTTCCCACCGGTTGTCAAGTTTGATTCCCATGAAAAGTCCGTCGTCCGAAAGGGACGCGGCGCTTTCAATATTGATGAACGACCAACTGACGTCATACTCATAAAATCCGGTCCTGAAAATTCCCTTTACGAGAAAAGGCCCGGCCGGAGAATCTTCTTCACTGTCCGGAACGGAAAGAATATTCGAAACGGAAAAGAGCGTTACTTCGTCGCCGATCCTGACCTGCAGGCGCCGGGCCAGTTCCGTCCCGAGCAGTATGGAGCGGCCGTCCCTGATGTCAAAATCGCCCGCCTCAACCAATACCCTGGATCCGAAACCCCTGTCCCGTTCCGGGGCGTCGGGGGCAAGCCCCCGTACCACGAGCGCCTGCTGCCCGGTCCGCCTTCCCCGTATAAGCCCCTGGAATTCCCTGAAAGGAGAAACCGATTGCACCCCCGGAAGGGAAGAAAGCCTTTCCTCAAGGATCGCCTGATTTTCTTCGGGAAAATTTCCGGCGCGCAGGTGGTAGGAAGATATTTCCAGTATGCTTTCAATAAATCCAAGCTGGAAACCGTTCATCACCGCAAGGATTACAATAAGGGCGAGCACCCCCGTCGCTATTCCCACGACGGCCAGAACCGGAGAGGGGGAATTCCGCCGCCCCCGCGAAACATACCGGGACGCTACAAAGCCTATCCAGCGTAGATTCATTTTTCCCTTATCCTTTCTTCGGAGACTTTCCGGCCGTTCTCCCAAAGCGCCCTGAGTATAAGCTTTCCGTCCATGTAAAGTTCCTCTTTTTCATTTTTCCCGTCCCGCTCTACGGTACGTTCAAATACGCCGTCCCTGTAATTGCGTTCTATCGTGCGGTTCCCTTCGGCGTCGTATTCGTATTCCGTCAGCCTTTCTTCGTCTCCCTTCCAGGAAACAGAATCCAGCCTGTCCCCCGACCAGACGTTGTTCAATACGCCCAAAAGCCCGCCTTCTTTATCGTAGTAAGTCTCGCTTACAATCCGCCCCCGTTCATCAAAGCTGTAGACTGCCTGGTAACCTTCACCAAGGTGAATGTTTTCAAGCATTTCCGTTCCGTAACCGGCGGGCTTGACGAAACTTTCATCCGTTTCCGGAAAACCTCCCCGGAAGGAAAGCCGGACCGGCGCGCCCCCGTTGTGGTATCTGCGCTCGACTGTCCGCAGGGAACCGGAGCGCCGGTAGCGGTATCTGTCGGTATAAAGCCGCCGCTCCTCTCCCCCTTCCCTCTCCAGAGTTTCCGCCCGCACCGGCGCGGCCCCCCGGTAAAAATACGCGGTGACAGTTTCCTTTCCGGCCGCAAACTGATGTTCGCCCGTCACAAGGCCCCGCCCGTCGTACAGTTCCATAAAACCGGCCCGCCGTTCCGCTTCGCCTGAAGAAGGCCCCCCGTCCGGCGCGGCCTCCCCTGAAGACGCCGCTTCATCCCCGGTTTCACCGCCGGCTTCATCCCCGGCCCCGGAAACGCCGAAAACCGCAAGGCCCCGTATTACGCCGCCGCTCCGCACTATCCACTGGCGGCGGACGGCGTTTCCCTTTTCGTACAGGGTGCGGATCTCAACCGACGGAACTTCGATCCCGGCTTCCGCCCACAGCCCCTCAACGCGGGGTTTTAATTCTTCCGCCAGATCCCCGAAAGAACCGGCCTCCCGGGAAAGGGCGTAATCATTTCTGAGGGCGGCCGGGCGGGAGAGGATTTCCTCCAGCATCATGCCCGGCGCGTTGGAACGGTACCACCGGGCGTCGTCAGGCCGGGCTTCCGCCGCAACAAAAAAAAGCAAAAGGCCCGCCAACACAAAACGCCCCGCGCGCGGCCGGTTTTCAGACAAGGCCGGTAAATTCCCTTGCGTATTCGCGGGGATCAAACGCGCGTATATCCCCGTAACGTTCCCCCTCGCAGAGATACACAACAGGGAGCCTGAGTTCCGAGCTTAGGGAAAAAACCACCCCGCCCCTTGCGCCGGAATCGTATTTGGTAAGAATGCAGCCCGAAAGGGAAACCGCCTCATGAAAAACTTCAGCCTGGGCAAGCGCGTTTCTCCCCGTCGTGGCGTCCAGAACCAGCCATTTGACGCAGGAGGCGCCTCCCCTTGATTCAACAACCCGGTCTATCTTCCGCAGTTCTTCAACCAACGCCGACTTCGTATGCATGCGGCCGGCGGTATCGGCGATAACAAGATCCCCGCCGCCCGCTCCGGCGGCCTCAACCGCATCATAGACTACCGCCGCCGGATCGCCCCCGCGCTGATGGGCGACTACCCGCACGCCGAGCCGTTCCCCGTGTATTTTAAGCTGATCGACGGCCGCCGCGCGGAACGTGTCCGCCGCGGCGAGTATGGGCCGGCGTTTTTCCGTATCGCGGTAATACCCGGCAAGTTTGGCGGCCGTCGTGGTTTTTCCCACCCCGTTCACCCCCAAAAGGATAATGACCGCAAGCCCCGGAGGCAGAAGCTCAGGCGGGGGGGGGCAAAGCCGCGATTCAAGCAGAAGG
>JAITJV010000127.1 GCA_031278755.1 Treponema sp.
TCTCGTCGGTAAAGGCCGTTTGGGCCGAGACCCGCCGGGCTTCGGCCTGGTACTGTTTTGTACGCTCCGCGTCTTCGGCGGAAACGGAAACGGTTTCAAAAAGATTAAGGCCGTAAAGATACTCAAGGTAATCCGCGGGATCATCGGGCAGTTCCGGAACCGTGATTTCCGGGATGTTTTCCCTTACTATGGCCCGTTCCGCGGGATTGTCATCCAGGAAGACCATGGAATCGAAACCAATGTTGAGGATGGACTGTATGCGCCGTATGTTGTCGGCCTTATTGTCCCAGTTCGCCATAAACACCGAAATATCTTCCGGTTTTAACACCATTTCGGGGTGCTTTTCAAAAGGTTCTTTGGCGGTATCTTCGTTGTTTTTGGAACAAACCGCCAGAATGACGCCGCGGTCTTTAAGCTTTTTGATCCAGTGCTGAAATTCGGTAAAAGCCTTGCCTATGCCCAGCTCGTGGCCCAACTGTATGTTTTCAAGGCCGTCGTCCCCTATGACTCCGCCCCAGAGGGTGTTGTCCAGATCGAGGATGAGGCACTTTTTGATTTGCCCCTGGGCGGCGCAGATCAGATCCATGATCCGGGAAGCCGCATAGGGAACGCTGTCCAGTGAAAGCACCATTTCGCTGCTTGTGTAAACCGGCGCGTTAAACATGGCGTTCCGGCCGAGTTTGTTTTGAAGGGCCGCCATGTCGCAGATAAAAAGATTGGCCGCGGCGGCGGCCAGTTTCATGAGTTCGTAATTGAGTTTGCGTATCTGCCAGATAAAAGAATTTTCAAGCTTGTCCGCAAAACTGCCGAATACCGAATCGTCAATTTCAGGGTAATTGCAGTAAATAATCCTGCCCGGACAGGAAGCGCAGAGGAAACGCACAAAGTCCAGGCGTTCATCCGCCAGGGAGGCCTGTTTTTCCCGGGGTAAACTGTCGTAATGACAGAGCAGTTTATGCGACGACTGAAAAATCACCGCGTAATCCGCCCTGAAGGCATAAAATTCCGAAGAAGGGTCCATTATCTGCTGTTCAATCTGGTTGAATTCAGCCTCAAACAGATCAAGCCGGATCCCCCGTTCTATGGCTGTTCCTTTCAGGGCCGTCGCAAGAAACTGGGTCGCCGTATCCCCCAAAAGGGCGGCTTTTACCGGGGGCGGGGAAGTACGCCGGGCGTCCGGCGTGTCTTTCTTTACCTTGCGTTGTAATTCCAGAAACGTCAGCAAACCCTTCTCCTTTGTCCGTTACATTCAGGGAAGCCGCTCCAAAAACAGGAATTTTGGGAAAACCTCTTTTGGAACAGGTTTTTATAATAGCATTAAAAAAGGTGAATAGTAAAGCCCTTGATGTATGCCGGCAGGCCGCTTATTCGCGTTGAGGGTTTCATATCCCGCCGCAAACTGTGTTGTGCGCTCCACCGCGCGGTATGTTGATTTTATTCTCTTTTTTTAGTATCTTATCTGTGAAATATTTCACAAGGAAACAGATGAATCATATTCCGGCGCCGGTAAAGGAACGGCTGCTCTACCTTTTGGGACTCCTCGAAAAGAACGCCGCTCCGGAAAAGCGGCGCCAGGGCGGTTATGCCGGCCTTGTAACGTCCGCGCGGGTGGAAGAACTGACGGGCTGGCACAGGGATACGATCAGAAAGGATATTTCGTGGCTGGAAAGCCGGGAAACGGCGGGGAGTCCGGGCGGTTATGATCCCGGCGTGCTGATCCCCGCAATCAGGAAGGCCCTCGGCCTTGACCGGGTGAGGCGTTTTTGCATAGTGGGGCTTGGCCGGCTTGGTTCGGCTTATCTTAACCGGCCTTTTGCCCCCGGCTGTGACGGAATGGGGGAATTTGAGCTTGCGGCCGGTTTTGATATAAACGTGAACCGCGTCGAGATACTCAAATCTCCCGTACCCCTGTATCCGGCTTATAAAATGGGGGAAGTGATAGCCCGCTTCGGCATAGAAATAGCCCTTCTCTGTGTTCCCCCGGGCGAAGCCCGGGGCGCGGCCGAAAAACTTGCCGCCTCGGGGATACGGGGGATCGTCAATTTCGCTCCCGCCGCCCTTGTTCTTCCCCCCGATGTTGCCGTGAGAAATGTGTATGTAGCCGACGAGCTTCGCGCTCTGGTTATCAATATGGAAAGTTCCGGGAACCCCGGTTAGGTTTCCGGAGTCTTCGGCAAAATGCCGCCGGAGAAAATCGCCCGCGGCTATGCGGCTATGCGGCCGCGCCAAATAAGGAGTTATTCATGCGTGTATACAACTTTTCCCCGGGGCCTTCCGCGCTTCCGCTTCCCGTGCTTGAAAAAGCGGCGGCTGAAATGACCGACGCCAACGGGACAGGCCAGTCGGTAATGGAGATGAGCCACAGATCCAAAGATTTCAGGTCCGTCATTGAAAAGACCGAAGCCCTGCTCCGTGAATTGATGGAGATCCCTTCAAATTACAAAGTGCTCTTCCTCCAGGGCGGAGCTTCCCTCCAGTTCTCCATGATTCCCCTTAATCTGGCCGCGGGATCTGTTCCCGGAGAGGGAAAACGGGCGCTGTACGTCGAGACGGGAATATGGGCGAAGAAAGCCGCGGAAGAGGCCGCCAAATTCGCCGGGGTGGAAACGGGGGCAAGCTCCAAAGACAGGGCCTATGCGTATATTCCCGCCGCCCCCGCCGCGGGGCCGGATGACGCATATTACCACATTACGCTGAATAATACGATCGTGGGTACAAAGTGGGCCGAAATTCCCGAAACGGGATCCGTCCCCCTTGTCGCCGACATTTCAAGCTGCATACTGTCCGAACCTCTTGATGTGTCCAAATTCGGGCTTCTGTACGCAGGGGCGCAGAAGAACCTCGGCCCCGCGGGTACTACCGTCGTGATAATACGGGAAGATCTTATGGGCCGCGCCCCGCCATGGACCCCGGCCCTTCTCAGGTACGACGTCCACGCGGCGGAAGCTTCCATGTACAATACGCCTCCCTGCTACGGGATCTACGTCATAGGGCTGGTGCTGCAGTGGCTCAAGGATAAGGGGGGAACGGCGGCCGCCGCGCGGCGGAACAGGGAAAAGGCGGACATGCTCTATTCATACCTGGACAATTCCCGTTTTTTCCGTTCCCCGGTGGATAAACCCTTCCGCAGCCTGATGAACATTCCCTTTATTCCCGCTGAAAACGACGCGGAAAAACGCGCCGCTCTGGAAAAGCGCTTTGCCGCGGAGGCCGCCGCGCAGGGCCTCGTGAATCTTGCCGGACACAGGCTTGTAGGGGGGATGAGGGCAAGCATCTACAACGCGATGCCCCTGGAAGGGGTGCGCGCCCTCGCCGGTTTTATGAAGCGGTTTGAAGAGACGGTCTAAAACCAATACCGTCAAAGGAGTTTTCCATGTTTCGTATACAGACAATGAACAAGATTTCCTCTCTGGGGCTGGAACTTTTTCCCCGCGGCAAGTACGAAGTGGCAAGCGAAATTCCCCATCCCGACGCCATTCTGGTACGCAGCGCCGATCTTCACGCCGTGGAAATTCCCCAATCGGTGCTGGCCGTCGCCAGGGCGGGGGCGGGCTACAACAATATCCCCGTGAATGCATGCAGCGCCCGCGGTATTGCCGTCTTTAACACCCCCGGCGGGAACGCCAATGCGGTTAAGGAGCTGGTTTTGGCGGCCCTCCTTATTTCATCCAGAAACATCCTCGGCGGCGTAAACTGGGGGGCGAGCCTTGCCGGAAAGTCCGACGAGGTGCCGGATTTGGTGGAAAAGGAAAAATCCCGCTTTGAAGGGCCTGAACTCAGGGGAAAAACGCTGGGAATCGTGGGTCTGGGCGCCATAGGCGTCATGGTGGCAAACGACGCCGTCGCGCTGGGCATGGACGTCATAGGCTACGATCCCTATATCTCCGTTGACGCGGCCTGGAACCTTTCCCGTCAGGTGATCAGGGCCGATACGCTGGAAGGCCTTCTTTCGAAAGCGGACTATGTAACGCTCCACATGCCTTTAAGCGACGAAACGAAAGGGCTTCTTAACGCGGAAAAGTTACGCTTCATGAAAAAAGGCGCCCGCATTGTCAACCTGGCCCGCGGAGGGCTGGTTAACGAGGCCGATATTATCGACGCCCTCAACAGTAAAAAACTTTCCGTGTATGTAACCGATTTTCCCTCCGCCGAGCTTCTTGCCTGCCCCTCCGCCGTCTGCATTCCCCATCTTGGGGCTTCAACGCCCGAGGCGGAGGACAACTGCGCGATCATGGCTGTACGCCAGCTTATGGATTATCTTGAGTCCGGAACAGTGAGAAATTCGGTGAATTTTCCCAAATGCAGGCTGGAACAGCATTCCCCGTTCAGGCTGCTCGTGGTGAACCGCAATATTCCCAACATGGTAGGGCAGATTACCACCATTCTGGCTGAGGAAAATAATAACATTTTGGATTTGATTAATCACCATCGGGACGATTATGCTTATAATATTATTGATACGGAACAGCGTATTCCGGAAAATACCCTGGAACGGCTTTTGGCCGTCGAAGGGATTATCCGGGTGCGCGAACTTGAACAAGGAGGGTAAACATTGTTTGAATCAAATTTAAAAATTTCTGAATTTCGAGGCTTTCCGAAGGCTTCGGCTTTTGGGAAAGCAACCCTGAATTTGGAGAGAAAAGCGGACTTTTGGCCGCTTTTCCCGAAGTCTTTCCCAAAACTAACCGAGTTTTGGGAATGGTTTTTTCTTCCTGTTTTTTTCAGCGTCCTGTGCTCAATGATCCCCTGCGCCGCGGCCGGCATCCTGTTCCTGCCCGCTGTGTCCGAGGCTCCCGAAGCCGGGCAGGCTGACGCGGCTACGGAAGATGCGGCCGAAACGCCGGCGGCGGAGGCTGTAGACAAGACGGAAGATCTTATTGCGGATCTGTACCGGAACCCCGAAATGAAAGACATGGTGGTGGATTATTTCGGCGCCGTCGCCGGTTCCGGGGACATAGCTTCCCTGATTCTGGAAAACGCGCTTGCCTTTAAGGTCCCGCCGGCCCTGGCCTTTGCCGTATGCTGGGAGGAAAGCCGGTTCAACCCCCGGGCCGTTAACCTGAAAAACCGGAACGAAAGCATAGACAGGGGGCTGTTTCAGCTTAACGACAGATCTTTTCCGGCGCTCCAGAGCGAAGATTTCTTTGATCCCGCCGTTAATATTTATTACGGCATAGGCCATCTTCGCTGGTGCCTCAATACGGGGGAAACGGAAATAGCGGCCCTGGCAATGTACAACGCCGGTACAAACCGCGTCCGTAATCTTGGAACGCCGAAAAATACCCTTGATTATGTACACCGGGTGCTGGAGTACCGGCAGAAGCTTGAACATGCTTTTAGCATAGCCGTCCTTGACGCGCAGGACCGTCCCGCCGGGGATGAGGCGGCCGTTGAAACCGTTGAAATCGTTGAGGTTTCCCGGAAGCAGCGGTTCTTCAGGCTGTCCCCCGTGCGGTAACGGTAATTTCTCCGGCGCGTCCTCCGCTCAGGATAAACAGCCGCTGTTCAGCCGGCCTGTATTCGGCGAGCGGTTCAGGCGCCGCGTTTTCCGCCGTTTCTGAAAACCGCGCCTCTATTTCGGGTTTTTCTCCGAACCAGGGGCTTGGCAGGAAAATCTCGGTGGGAGCCGCGGCGCCGGCATCGGAAAGAAAACGGTAGACGAATATCCTTTTCCGTCTGTCCCAGGTAAAGCGGATCGGCGTTCCCGCGGTTGCCATGGGATAGGGCCTGAGCCATCCGCCTTCGCCGCGGGGCTTTCCTTCCGAAAAGATCGACATGTCTTCGCCGTTCCAGTTGTCCCCCGTTTCATTGGTATTGTCCGAAGTGTAGTTCCAGATTGTGGAATGGAGAAGGTGCGCGTCCACTCCGTCGTAGTACCGGGAAAGGGCTTCCTCATGGATGCGGTAATCCCCGGTTTTAAAGGCCTTCCTCCTGTTAAGATCGAAAGGGAGGCCGAATTCACCCAAAAAACAGGGCATGTCCCCCATGCGATCCCTGGTCCAGTCTACGCTTTTTTTCAGCGATTCGGAAAAATAGGCCGCTGTTTTTTTTCTTCCCAAAAGTACGCCGAATTTTTCGGTCTTCATGTTGAACCAGGGGATGAACGTCTTGGTGAAAAGGGTAAAACCGTCGTAATGATGAAAGGCGTTGATCACATTGGGCGGATCTCCCGGACCCCAGGAAGGGTGGGATCCCGTGGACGGTCCTTCAATAAAAAAAAGCGACGAAGGATGAGGCTCCTTCATGTTTTCAATGAACCGTATGATAAACGGCTTGAGGAAGTCTTCGGTGAAATTTGCCGGATGTCCGCGGAAAGAGGCAAAATGATCCTTTTTTAGAAGCCGGCCCCCGCCTTCTTCGGTCCAAACCCCGGACTGCAGCCAGGGGCAGGAAAAGCCCTTCCTGAACAGGGATATTCCCTCCGGGTTGAAGGTTTCATGGCCGGAAACGCGCCCCGGAGCGTAAACCGGAACTTTGACGGGACGGCCGGACGCCGCCAGCATGGTCTGGAAAGGGCTGGGCCGGGCGCCTATGGGGAGCACCGGATCTTCCGCCTGGCCCGCGTCGCGGCAGCCGATAAACCCCTGATGCGGCTCGTTCATGATCCCCCAGCCCGCAATGGCGGCGCAGTTCTTGAGCCGCCTGAAACAGTGCCTGAACGCCGCGAGGTAGCGCTCCTGAAGCCAGTCCTGGACGCTCTTTCCTTCAATGGCAAGATCCGGGGCGTAGGTGTTTCCCCCGAAAAAAAGGGTAAAAAGCGTCGCGGACGCGTAACGGTTGTAATTGCCCGGCCATGCCATCCTGGAACCGTCTTTACGCCGGTAAACAAGGGCGGCGCCGGTTTTTTCGATATTCCCGGTTTCCATGCCGAGTTTTTCGAGGGTCCAGACCGGGGCGCCGTCCCCCCCGGTCCAGCGGCTCCAGGCGTACTGATGGGGGTCTATGAACACCCTGATTCCCTTTGCCCCGGCTATAAGCAGCAGCTTCCGGAGGTACGCAAGGTACGCTTCGTCATAGATTCCCGGCCCCGCGTGTTCCAGCGCTTCCCAGGTAACGATCAGCCGGAGAAAGGTAAAGCCCCAGCGGGCAAGCCGCTCAAAATGGGCGTCCGCTTCTTCAAGGGGAAAAGGCCGCCCCACAAACGACGCCCCGGCGGGATGTACAGGGGGTTCCCCGCCGGGTTTGTCTAGAGGCTGTTTGGAACTTCCCCCCAGATTACAGCCCCGCAGGAGCAATGTTCTGCCTTCATCATCAAGTAAAAAACGGCCCTTAACCTGCATGTTTCCTCCGGAGCGCCATGAAATTTTAAAAATCTATTGATAATATTTATAATTGTAGCATAAAATGTTCATATGAAACGATATATTGTAATTTTTATGGTCTTTTTTACCGCGGCTCTTTTTGCCCAGTCGGATGAAATGACCATGTGGAATGAACTTTATGACGGCGCCGATACCATAGAAGGAAAGCTGGTAATACTTCAGCAGGTAGCGGCATCCAATCCTTCGGGATCGACGGAATTGTTTGCCCGCGCCCTTGACCGGCTTGTCAAGGAATACCCGGACATACGGAATAAAAATGAGCTTGCCGCCGCCGATCAGTCCGCCATTTTGCTTTCCCGGGCCCTTGGCGAAGCCCAATATGCAGACGCGGCGCCCAGCCTTTGGTTTGTGGTCCAGAATTTTCAGGGGACTCAGGACGCCCCGCTGGCCAAATCGGACGCCCTTATAGCCCTGGGAAAGGTCAAATCGGAGCGCTACCTTCCCCAGATTGCCCAGCTTTTAAGGGATCTTAACTCCCGGCCTCCCCAGGACAGAAACACCCAGATACAGAATGAACGCATAGCCTACGGGGCCATTGTCGCCCTTGAAAACTACAAGGACCCCGCGGGGTATCTTGCCGTTTTCTTTGCTTCTACCGGCTGGTACAACGAACGGATCAAGAACCAGGCTTCGGTTTCACTTCCCCAGATCGTTGACGATCCTACCGATCCGCTTAACGAAGTTGTTACCAGTCCCGGTTACAGTTACGAGATAAAGCACCTGGCCCTCCGTACCGAGGAGCGCTCCCAGGCGCCGGATACATCCAAGGCGAAGATCGCCCTTTCCGCCCTTACCGAAGGGTGGAAGGCTTCTACCAACGACGTGCACCAGCGGAACGAATTGTCCCAGATGCGGAAACTGGCCATCGGCATGATACGCCGCTACGGTATAGACGATCCGGCCGTTTATCCCCAGTTGGATAATTCCTACAAACGGGGAATTGACATGCAGGAAAAGCTGGATACCGTCCGCACCCTGGGCGCCCTGGGAACAGAAGACGCCGCCCGTCTTCTTGCGTCCTATATATCGGAACTGCACCAGCGCCGTCAGTCCAACAGTTTTACAAGGGATGATGAATCGCTGATCCGGGAAATTATCCCCGCTTTGGGGCAGACAAAAAAATCGCTGGGCCGGCCCGTTCTTCTTTTGGTTCAGAATTCCGCGGCATGGACCTATGCCATAAAGGATCTGGCGGCGCAGGCTATAAAGGAATTGACTCAGTAAATTGAATGAGGGCGTTTCGCCGCCCGGGGCGGAACAGGAAACGCTCAAAAACCCGGCTGGTTCCGCCGCACATCATGCGCGGCGGAATTCCCTTTGCCGGACGGCTTTATTCGGCCAGGATGCGCAGTATCGCTTCAGGCGTGTCCGCGTTGAGGATCTCCTGCCTTTTTTCCGAGCTTTTGAAGAGGAGGCTTATTTCTGCCAGAAACTGCAGATGGGGGCCGGTTTTTTCTACCGGTGAAAGGGTCATAATGAAAATGCGGCAGGGTTCGTGATCCAGTGAATCAAAATCGACCGGTTTTTCGGAAATCCCTATACAGGCGACAAGGTCGTGTATAGTGGCGCTTTTCCCGTGGGGAATCGCGATGCCGTGTTTCATCCCTGTGGACATTTTTTGTTCCCTGTCCATAACTGCCGCATAAGCCGCTTCCCTGTCCTGTATCTTCTTCGCCGCCACAAGCATATCAAGCAGTTCGTTGATAATCTCTTCTTTTGCGGCGCCTTTGAGGTGCAGATTGATGGTTTCCGCGGTTAGAACCGTTTTGATGTTCATATCCTCTAGTTTAAGATCCGTCCGGTGAAAAGTCAAGATTGTAACGATAGTTTTCCCGGACCGCGGTATATTCCGGAAAAACAGGTTGAAACGCGGGGAAAAATCATCCAATAAATAGTGTCTGTCCATAATGTAGACACATTATGGACAGACTACCTTAAAAAACGCATGTTGCGTACCGTTTTGGCACAAAACGGGAGCAACTGCAAG
>JAITJV010000155.1 GCA_031278755.1 Treponema sp.
CGTCAAGGAAGTAGCCGCCGGTTTTGAATGCGGCATAGGCCTTGAAAATTTTGACGACATAGCGGTGAACGATCAATTCGAGGTTTTTGAGATCGTTGAAGTGGCAAGGAAACTTAATTAGGCGTGGCGGAATACAGGACGGAACGGCTGGGTCGTCTCATTCAGGAAAAGATCGGCGCCCTAGTCATTGAAGGCAGGATAAAAGATCCGAGGGTAAACCCCCTGGTTTCCATTACAAGGGTTGAGGTTTCGCGGGATCTTTCCTACGCGGACGTGTACGTCTCAACGGCCGGGACAGGGGGGGGCAGGAAACAGGCCGTGGAGGGCCTTGATTCCGCGGCGGGCTTCATACAATCCAGGCTCAAGCTCAGGTTAAGGAGGACGCCCCGCCTCCGTTTCCATGAAGATCCGGGCGTCAGCGAAAGTTTTGACATTGTAAAAAAAATCGAAGCCCTCTCGGTTTCCGCGGCGCCGAAAAGCGCCGGCGCGTCCGCGCCGGCGGACGATGATCGCCATGAGCGTGAATGACAAAACAAGGACGGGCCTTTTGCTGCTTGATAAAAAGCCGGGCGTCACGTCCTTTGCGGCTCTTGATGAGATCAAAAAAAACCTTGGAACGGGAAAAGTCGGGCACACGGGAACTCTCGACAAATTCGCGGGCGGCCTTCTCCTTGTCCTTGCCGGAAGGGCGGTAAAACTTGCCCCCTGGTTCTCCTCGTGCGGCAAGGAATACGAAGGAACGGTGCGCTTCGGCGTTGAGACCGACACCCTCGACCCGGAAGGGGAACCGGTCTTTTACGGGGAAATCCCCTCGCGGGAAGAAGTTGAAAAAGCCTTTTCCCTTTTCAGGGGCGGTATACTTCAGGCCCCGCCTTCCTACTCGGCGATTCACGTCGGAGGAAAGCGGGCTTCGGAGCTTGCCAGGTCGGGGAATCCCCCGGAAATGAAAAAAAGGCCTGTTTCCGTTTACAGCCTTGAACTTACCTTTTGGGAACCGCCCTTTGCGGGGATACGGCTTTCCTGTTCAAGCGGAACGTATGTTCGTTCCCTCGCGCGGGATATTGCCATAGCCGCAGGCTCCCGCGCCCATCTTGCCGCCCTTACACGAAAGCGCATCGCGGGCTTTGATCTTTCAGAGGCTTCTTCTCCTCCCGCGCTTGTACCCATTGATACGGTTGTAATCGAAAAACTCAATCTGCCATGGTTTGAGATTAATTCCCGTGATGTTCAAAAAATTATACACGGACAGCCGCCCGGCCCGATACTTGACAGGGGAACGCTGCATGCCCCGCCCGGAGTACGCGATCACCGTTCCGCGGCGATCTTTTCGGCGGGAAACCCGGGCGCTTTTATCGCGATGATCGAAAAAAAAGACGGAATCTGGAAATACGGCTATGTATACTGTTGAATGGGACGATTTTATCCGCAACAAGGATGACGGCGCGGGCCGCGCCGCCTCCCGGATGGCCGCAACCATAGGCGTTTTTGACGGCGTCCACCGCGGGCATATCGCGCTCATAAACAGGGCGCGGTCTATGGGCGTCCCTGTTGTTGTTACATTCAAACAAAACCCCGGACGCATTCTCAGCCCCCTTTCTTTCCGCGGCGATGTGTACAGTTTACGGCAAAAACTGTCCGTTTTTGAAGAATGCGGGGTAACTTTAACCGTACTCATTGACTTTTCGGGAAATTTCAGTAGAATAACGGGAAAGGTCTTTGTTGATCTGCTAAAAAGCCGGCGGGATCTGGCTTTTTTGGCCGTGGGAGCCGACTTCCACTGCGGGCGTCATCTTGATACCGATGCGGCGGCCCTGAAAAACATGGCAGGACGGGCGGGGATCAGAACCGAGATAATTCCTCCGGTGATGGAGGGCAGGCGTCCGGTCAGTTCAAGCAGGATCAGGGCGGCCGTCGCGTCGGGGGATCTTGAAGACGCCGCGCTGCTTTTGGGAAGGCCCTTCGGGATCGATCTTTCAGACCTTCCGTCGTCTGTCCGGAACGGGGAGCGGATCTTCGACGCGGGCGCGGCCATGCGGATAACGCCTCCTTCAGGGCTGTATGCCGCGCTTGTTTTCGGCACCCAATCGGAGGAGGGCGCAAAAACCGAAGTTTCCGTTGCCGGTGGAAAAATCGGTATTCCCCGCGGCTTTTCAGGGGAAGGCGCCGGACATGCTTTACAGCGGCTTTTGTTTGTGTAAATACGGTCTGTTTTGGTACAAAACGGGAGCAACGCGGGTTTTGTCCGCAAATTAACCGGCTTCGCGGACGGACGCTGAACGGCGCGGTTCTGATCCGTCCCCAGCATGGTTACCAAGGAGAGTAAGATATATGGCATTAAGCAAGGAAGAAGTAACTTCGACGGTGCTCAAATTCGGGAAAAGTGAAAAAGATACAGGCGCGTCGGAAGTCCAGATTGCCCTGCTCACCAAGCGTATCAACCAGCTTACTGAGCACTGCAAACAATTCAGGAAGGATAAATCAAGCCAGCGGGGCCTTTTAATCCTGGTCGGCAAGCGTCGGCGCATGCTGAAATATATTCAGCGCACCAACCTTGAAAAATACCGTTCCATCATTCAGGAATTAGGCCTCCGCAAATAGGGCTTATTTTACAAATTATAAGGAAAAAATGGTTCAACGAGTTACATACACAATAGCCGGCAAGGAATTGATCCTTGAAACCGGCAGAATCGCAAAACAGGCGGGCGGATCGGTTTTTGCCCAGTACGCCGGTTCCGCGGTCCTCGCCACGGTCTGTTCATCCCCCGAAGCGGTGGAAGGCCTCGATTACGTTCCCCTTACGGTGGACTATAA
>JAITJV010000164.1 GCA_031278755.1 Treponema sp.
TTCATCAGGCGTCTTCGAATTGGGAACAGGCCATATTCCCTGCGCAAAACCGAGTTATGGGGGAACGACTCCCTACACCGATACGGGCGATTACGAAAACACCATAGGAAAGTATTCCATTAATCAAATGATGCAGGCGCCTTCGGACATAGATTCCGGCAGGCTCCTTTTCGCGGCTACCGTGCAGGATGGACTGTGGTCCTATAAATTGCGTACAGACGGGTGGCAGTGGAACATGGAGGAATGAACGATCTTTTCTCCCAAAACAACGCTGAAAACCGGGGGCCGCTTGCGGACCGTATGCGGCCCCGCACCCTTGATGACGTCGTAGGTCAGAATCATATAGTCGGACAGGGGCGGCTCCTCAGGCGGTCCATACAGGCGGACAGGCTTTCATCGGTTATTTTTTACGGTCCTCCCGGAACGGGAAAAACCAGCCTTGCCCGCGTCATAGCGAACACAACACAGGGCTGTTTTGAAAACCTCAACGCCGTTCTTTCGGGGATCAAAGACATACGGGAAGCCATAGACCGCGCCGACGAGCGGCTGCGGCTCTACGGCAGGCGGACTATTCTTTTTGTGGACGAAGTACACCGGTGGAACAAGGCCCAGCAGGACGCCCTGCTCCCCTGGGTGGAAAACGGCACGGTGATCCTCGTCGGGGCGACCACGGAAAATCCTTTTTTTGAAGTGAACAGGGCGCTGGTAAGCCGGAGCCGCATCTTCCAGCTTAAACCCTTAACGCCTGAGGATCTGATGGAAACCGCCAGGCGCGCCGTTTCCGACGGCGAACGGGGCTACGGTAAATGGAAGGTCCGCTTTGAGGACGGCGCCCTGGAGCACATCGTTGAAGTGGCCGGAGGGGACGCGCGGAGCCTCCTTAACGCCCTGGAACTGGCGGTGGAAACATCGGTTCCCGGCCGGGCCGAAGAGGAACCGGCGGGGCCGGCGGAACCGCGCTGGCCGCCTCCTCCGGGCGCCGAAATATTCATTTCCATGGAAGCCGCCGAAGAAAGCATACAGCGGCGGGCCGTGCTCTACGACAGGGACGGCGATTATCACTTCGACACCATAAGCGCGTTCATCAAAAGCGTCCGGGGCAGCGATCCGGACGCCGCCCTTTACTGGCTTGCGAAAATGGTCCGCGCGGGGGAGGACCCTTCGTTTATTTTCCGCCGCATGATAATCCTTGCAAGCGAAGACGTCGGCCTCGCCGATCCCCGCGCCCTTTCGGTCGTTATTTCCTGCGCGGAAGCTTTCGACCGCATAGGTTTTCCGGAAGGAAATTTCCCCCTGTCCCATGCGTGCCTTTACCTCGCCACGGCGCCCAAATCAAACACGGCCCTGGCCTTTTTTGACGCCATGAAAGAGGTTGAAAAAGAAGACGCGGAAGTTCCCAACCATCTCCGCGACGCGAGCCGCGACGCGGAAAGTTTCGGCCACGGGGAAGGCTACATATACCCCCACGCCTACCGCGACCACTGGGCCGCCCAGCAGTACCTTCCTTCAAGCCTCAAAGGCCGCGCCTTTTATATACCGTCGGTTTCAGGCTACGAGGGAAAAATACGCGAAGAAGTGCTCCGAAAACGGGAGCTGCAGGCGGCGATAGTTCTGGGAGACGCCGAAGAAAACCCCGCCGGCGGCGGGATCCTCACATGGTCGGCGTCGTCAAAAGGCCGTGAAGGGTGGTTCAAGCGGCTTGAATCGGGAAGGAGCGGCCTCCTCCTTTCAGACAGAAACGCCCTTTTCGGGGCGGTGTCCATAGCCAGGCATGACCGTATCCTTGTTCCGCTGGCAAACGACGGCCTTCTCCTTTGGGAAGGGCTCCGGCGCGTCCCCGAAGGCCTCTGCGCGGGACTGGTTGACAGTGAAGGCGCCGGGGAAGCCCTGCTCCGTTACGCCGCCGCCCTGGATGAGGCTGAACAGCCTCTGCTGGCCGTCTTCAACGGCGCCGTCCTTCCGTCGCCCGAACAATGCGGAACGTGGTTTTCTTCCCCCCGGTTCGATCACATCCTTCTGCGGGAACCCTGGCGGAAAGGAAAAAATACCGCCGGGTTTAAGGACCTTGCCGGGGCCGTAAAGGAGCTGCTGGCCCCCGGAGGGGACATTGCCCTGCTGGCCTCCCCTCCCCGGCTGGGGGGGCGAATTTCCCATGTTCTGGAAGAACCCGCCCTTAAAGGCGAACTCGCCGAAGCGGAAGACGCCTTCTTTGGCAAAAGCGGCAAAACGGACTGGTGGACGTGGGATGAAGAAGATATCGCGTTTTATTTCAGGGAAACGGGCTTTAATGTCCATGTTACCTTTATCGATCAGGAAGAAGACAGGCTTGTTACCCCCCGGGATCTTGAAAACTGGTTCAACAGCGAAAAATCACGATGGGGCGCCTTTATGGCCGGGCAAATTGATTCCGCCGCGCTCCTGCTTATACGGCAAGCCCTGGAAGAACGCATCAGGACGGGGCCGCTGCCCTGGAAATGGAAAAGCGTTCTGCTTTATGCCGCTTTCCCCGGGGAAACAGCAGGCTGAACCGGACAGGCCGAACTAAATGAGGCGGTTTCAAAACCAGCCGGGTTTTGAAACAGGCTAAAAAAAATACATGATTTTCCTCAAGTTTTTCCCGCTTCATGCCGATACTAAAAACGGACAGGTCTTTCCGAAGCGGTAATTCCGCGGTTGCCTTCTTCGTAAAGAATTCTCCAAAACGAAAACAAGGACGTTTTCGCAGACATATCAAGGAGGATGACAATGATCATCAACCACAACCTCAGCGCCATGTTCGCCGACCGGTCGCTCAAAGTAACCCAGGACAGCCTTACCAAAAACATGGAAAAACTTTCATCAGGGCTTCGTATTAACCGCGCCGGAGACGACGCCTCAGGGCTTGCCGTTTCCGAAAAACTGCGCAGCCAGATCCGGGGCCTGAATCAGGCTTCAACCAACGCCATGAACGGCATTTCCTTCATACAGGTAAGCGAAGGCTACCTTCAGGAAACCCAGGACATCATGCAGCGGCTCAGGGAATTGGCGGTGCAGGCGGCAAACGGCATCTACTCCGACGAAGACCGCATGTACATCCAGGTGGAAGTTTCCCAGCTCGTAGACGAAGTGGACCGGATCGCGAGCCACGCCCAGTTTAACGGCATGAACATGCTCACCGGCCGTTTTGCCCGCCCCGTCGGGGAAAACATTCCCACAGGCTCCATGTGGTTCCATATCGGCGCCAATATGGATCAGCGGGAACAGGTCTTCATCGGCACAATGACCAGCGAAGGCCTCGGCGTGCGCAGCCCGGGCGACCAAACCTTCATCAGCCTCGAAACTCCCGACGGCGCCAACAGGGCTATTGGGACTTTGGACGCGGCCCTCAAGAAGATCAGCAAGCAGCGGGCCGACCTTGGCGCGTACCAGAACAGGCTGGAACACGCCGTGCGGGGGCTTGACATCGGCGCGGAGAACATGCAGGCGTCGGAATCCCGTATCAGGGACACCAATATGGCAAACCAGATGGTAACCTATACGCGGGATCAGATTCTTTCCCAGGCCGGAACGGCCATGCTGGCCCAGGCCAACCAGCGCACTACTTCAGTATTGCAACTTCTCCAATAAGGCGTTATCTTATAAAAGGGAGTTTCCGGAAACTTCGGTTTTTAGAAACTTCCCTGAAATAAGGGAGGTTCGGCGGCTAAGGCCCGCGAACCTCCACGGCCCAAAAATCGTGTATTCCGGCCGCGGAACCGGAACTGCGGTGCAGGCCGTTTACGAATCATGGAGAAGCCTGAGGCGTATAACGGCGTGAGCCGTTGAGCCTTGAAACGGGTTTACAAGAGCGCGTCTGTTGTAAACCGGTGATCTTTGACAAAAACCCTCTTGTTGTCATTTTTTACAGTTAAGACTGTAGAAACAGGCAGTACGGCGGTACGGATCGCCTACAGCGTCTTGTCTTTGGGAAGACAGTTCCGGGGACGGGCGCGGTTTTGAACCACAGGCGGTCTGTGCTGTGAACAGCGGACCGGGAGCGCCGGCGCGAAAGCGCTTCCGGCCTGGTGTCCGTGCGGCGCATTTCGGCTATGGACGGCCGGAAAATACAACACATGGAGGGTCACATGATAATTAATCACAACATGAGCGCCCTGTATGCGGATCGTCAGCTTGGTGTAACCAATACCGATGTGGCGAAAAGCATAGAAAAGCTCAGCTCCGGAATGCGGATCAACCGCGCCGGGGATGACGCTTCAGGACTCGCGGTCTCCGAAAAAATGAGGAGCCAGATCCGGGGCCTGAATCAGGCGGAGCGCAATATTCAAAACGGCGTGTCATTTATCCAGGCTACTGAAGGCTACCTTCAGGAAACCCAGGATATTCTGCACCGCCTCCGGGAACTGTCGGTACAGTCCGCCAACGGAATTTATTCCGATGAAGACCGTATGCAGATCCAGGTGGAAGTTTCACAGCTTGTCGATGAGGTTAACCGCATCGCGAGCCATGCCCAGTTTAACGGCATGAACATGCTGACGGGCGCTTTTGCCAGGGATTCGGCTGTTGGACGGATTATGCAGCTTCAGGTAGGGGCCAACATGGATCAGAACGAACGTATCTTTGTTGGAACCATGACCGCCGCGGCGCTCGGCTTGCAAAATTCCCAGGGCGACCTGGGAGTCGTTTCCATCGCCACTCCCGAAGAAGCGAACCTGACCATTGGAACCGTGGATACCGCCCTTAAAACGATATCCAAGCAGCGCGCCGATCTTGGCGCCTACCAGAACCGGTTTGAAATGGCCGCCGAAGGGGTTGCCATTGCGGCTGAAAATCTTCAGGCTGCCGAATCCCGGATTAGGGATGCGGATATGGCGTCGGAAATGGTCAACTACACCAAGGATTCAATCCTGTCACAGGCGGGGAACGCCATGCTGGCCCAGGCCAACGTGCGGACTCAGTCGGTGCTCCAGCTCCTTGGTTAAGTTCAGTTTGAATTTTACTTTGCGTCTTAAGAGACCTCTGGACGTCGTCTTTTGAAACGCGGGACGGGGAAGACGCGCCCTCCCCGTCCTTCTTTAAAAAAGGATGCGCGGGCTTACGCCCGTTTGACGGTTCTGCCACGGATTGGCGGAACAATAAAAACGGGTTTCATTGTCATGAAACCCGGTGGAAACCCGGCGGAATTAAAATCCTTCCGGATTTCCCGTACATGGAGGTACACCATGGGTATACCGGTCGCGTCTGTGGGGAACAGGGTAAGCATAATTCCCCGGCAGGAATTCCGGAGGGATGCCGTATCCCAGGAACGCGTTCAGGCCCGCAGCCGGGCTGCAGAACTGGCCCGTGAAAAATTTGAATCGTCTCTTCCGGGCAGCAATTCCGGTGAAGACATACACCGGACCGCCGCGGATCTTGAACGGATCAGCCTTACTTTTAACAAAAAGCTCCAGTTTGTCGTAGATCACCAGTCTCATGAGGTAACCGTCAAGGTAATTGACACGGCGACCGATAAGGTGATCAAGGTGCTTCCGCCCGAAGAACTGCAGCGTTTACACAACAAGATCAGGGAAACCATGGGCTTTCTTTTTGACGAAAGCGTTTAGCGGTTTCTGATCCGAAGTCGGAATAAAGGGGGGAAAGATGAGGGAATATGTCCGACATTTATGTTCCCGGCGTTAAGAGCCGGTTTAATACAGAGAAGCTCATTGAAGACCTGATGAAGGTCGAAAGGGCGCCCAGGGATCGTGTCGAAAAAAACGTAGAAAGCCTTGAAACCAGCAAGGGGTACTGGCAGGAAGTAGGCCGCCGCATAAGCTCCCTCAGGGATAGTTCGCAGCAGCTTTATTCTTTTCAGAACCCCTTTAATGAAAGAAGGGCTTCTTCGCAGGATGAGTCCGTTATTACCGCCTCCGCGACAAGGGAGGCTGCGGAGCGGGACTACCGGTTT
>JAITJV010000170.1 GCA_031278755.1 Treponema sp.
TTATCGTACACCCAGGGATGGCCCTGTAGAATGCGGGCCTCTTCGCCGGGCTTCAGAATGATGCGCTTCATTCAGGAGGGCTTCGCCGCACGGTAAATTCCTGCTTTACGGGACGGAGGCTTCCGGCCGCGCGGGCCGCGCGGGAGAGGAGTTCCTTCTGCACCCTGAAAGGATCTTCCCCCTCCGGCCGCAGCCTTGTCCATACGCCTGTCGAATCCAGCCGCCGCGCCTGCGTGTTATCCCTGAAGTACATCTGCAGCGTTTCCAGCAGTTCCTTTCTGAGAACCTCTTCCTGAACCGGATACATCAGTTCCACGCGGCGTTCAAGGTTGCGGGGCATCCAGTCGGCGCTGGAAATAAAGATCTCCTCCGCCCCGCCGTTCGCAAAGTAGTAAATGCGCGAATGTTCCAGGTAGTGATCGATAACGCCTGAAACCTGTATATTTTCCGACAAGCCCGGAAGGCCGGGCACAAGGACGCATATCCCCCGGACGCTGAGCAGAATCCTCACCCCCGCCTGCGACGCCCGGTACAGCGCGTCAACTATATCCCTGTCCACAAGGGCGTTGATCTTCGCCATGATCTTTCCCGGATACCCCTGGCTCGCCCGCTTCGCTTCGCGGTCTATAAGTTCAAGGAGCCTCCGCTTGAGCCCCATGGGGGCTGTCACGAGTTTCCGCATGGGAAGCACAAAGGAATAGCCTGTGATCATGTTGAAAAAAAGCCCCGCGTCATAGGCGACTTCTTCACGGCAGGTAAAGATCCCGACGTCTTCATAAAGCCGCGCCGTTCTGTCGTTGTAATTGCCGGTAGCAATATGAACGTAACGCACAATGCGTTCGTTTTCCCTGCGGACCACAAGTGAAATTTTCGCGTGCACCTTGAGTTCCGCAAGGCCGTACACCACAATAACGCCGGCTTTTTCAAGGCTGTTCGCCCAGGAAATGTTCCGTTCCTCATCAAAACGCGCCTTAAGCTCCACCATCGCCGTTACATGCTTGCCCGCAAGGCCCGCCTGTTCCAAAGCGCGTACAACGGGGGAATTTCCGCTTGTACGGTACAGGGCGGTCTTGATCGCAATGACCTGGGGGTCCGCCGCGGCTTCCTGGAAAAAACGTACAACGGGATCAAAGGACTGATAGGGAAGATGAAGCATCACATCACCCTGCTTGATCCTGTCCCAAATGGATTCCTCGGCATTGAAATCCTCGGAAGGGTATATCTTCCAGGGCTTTTCCCTGAGCGGATCAAAACCGCCCGTGTTTACCAGATCAAAAAGCGTTCCCAGGTTTACAGGACCTGAAATTTCATAGAGATCGTCTTCTTCCAGGGACAACCGTTCGGCAAGCTCCTTTCTGAGCCGCAGGCTTCCCGGAGAATAAACCATACGGACCGCCGTGGATCGTTCCCTGTCTTCAAGGACTTCTTCCATGGCTTCAATAAAATCTTCGTCCCTTTTTTCATCGACGGAAAAATCGGCGTCGCGGTTTACCTTGAACACCATGCTTTCCTTTACGGCGAGGCCGGGGAAAAAGTAATGCCCCCAGTTTATTACCGCGTCCTCGAGCAGCGCCCAATGGACGCGTTCTCCGGAACCCTTTCCCGCTCCCCCGGGAAAGATGACGATCCGGCCAAACACCTGGGGGATCTGCACCATGGCGGTAAATTCCTTTCCCCTTTCATCCTCAATAAGAAAGGCGCAGTTAAGGCTGAAACTGTCTATGGCGGGGAGTATCTCCGCAATGCGGAGAGGGGTAAGAACGGGAAAGATCTCTTCAAGAAAAAAAGATTCAAGGTATTTCTTCTGAAAGTCCGTCCACAGAGACGGACGCACCAGTTCCAGCCCGCCCCTTGCAAGATCCGGAAAGACTTCCTTTTCAAGACATTCGTACTGCCGCCGCACTATGGACCGCACTTTTACGGAAACCGCTTCAAGCCTGTCCGCCTCGATCCGTTCGGTCCTGCCGCGTTCGGCCCCCTCCTCCTTTTCCGCCTGACCCGCGGCCCGCTTCATTGCGGCGACCCTGACCATGAAGAATTCATCAAAATTGGAAGACACTATCGAAAGAAAACGAAAACGCTCAAGGGGAGGAAGATCGCGCCTGAGGCCTTCTTCCAGAACACGCTCGTTGAAATCTATCCATGACAGATCGCGGTCCAGATAGCGGGAAGAAGATTTGCCGCCCGGAGGCTGTTTATCCGTATATTCGCCCATATATATTTTTCCTAACTAAGAACCACTTTATACCCGAATACATCCTGAAACATATCGGCTTTTTCTTCCAGCCCGATAAGTTCAAGGCTCAGATCGTGCACGCCTCCGGCGCGTATGACAAGCACTTCCGATTTTTTCTCAACGGTGATGCTGCTTATCTGCCGCGAATGGCCCCTGTCAAGCGCGTCGGCGACACGGAGGATCGAAGCCATTTTAAGGACAAGGATGCGCTCGTCCCGCTGGAGCGCAATGTATTCGATGTCGGCCTGCGACGGAGGCTCCCCCCGGTGGTAGCGTATCACATTGGCAATGATGTCAAGTTCGTCGTGGTGAAGCCCGAAAATTTCCGAATTGGAAACGATGTACTGTCCGTGTTTGTTATGGCCCGAACCTTTTATGTACATCCCTATATCATGCAGTATCGCCGCCGTCTCAAGCATCATGCGCTCGCGGCGGTTCATGCCGTGTTCGGCGGCCATGGCGTCAAAAAGCACCATGCACATATCAGCGACATGGCGGCTGTGATCCTCGTCAAAATGAAACTTCCGCCCCAGGCTTACCGCGGACGCTATGATCTGCGAAAAAAATTCATCCTGCAAAGCGGGATCAACCCCAAGGGCCAAATCAACAAGCATCCCTTCGCGTATAGACACAAGCGGAACGGCAAGCTGGTGGGCGCCGGTTTCTTCCAGAAAAAGTTTGCACACCAGAAGCCCCGGAACAAAACCTTCGGCTTCTCCGTAGGGGATCTGAAGTTTCTGCACGCAGTCCTCTATGCTGTAGCCGCGTATCCTTTCGGCAAAATCAAGAAACGCTTCCTTTTCGATGATGCGGCAGTGCTCGTTAAGCTCCTCGCCCGCAAGAACGGCGGCGATGCGGGCGTCTGAACCTGAAACCACAAAGGTTCGTACACGGGAAAGATCCATTTCCGAACTCAAAAAGCCCGAAGTGTTCCGTATGTTTTCGGAAAGGTAACGCTGGCGGGCCGGCGCCGATCCTATTCCCGAACGCGCCTGCTGATCGATAAGAATAGTGCCCAGCTTGAGGCTGTGGGCCGCCACCATCTGCCCCCGCCTGAGGAGCATGATTTCCGTAGAGCCGCCGCCGATTTCTATGATCATAGAATTGGCCCGCCAGAAAAGGGGAAGATCCTGCTTGAGGGCAAAACGGACCGCAAGGTAAAGGAGGCGGTTTTCCTCGGTGCCTTCAACAATGGAAAGGCTGAACCCCGTTTCCTGCCTTACCCTGTCGACAAAAATATCCCTGTTCCGCGCCGCGCGGAGGGCGCTTGTTCCAATCACATGGATGTTGCGGCCGTCAATGCTCCAGCCCTTGAGCAGCTCCCTGAAATTTTTCAGCACGGCGGTGCATTCCAGCAGGGATTCCCGCGACACTTCGCCCGATGTAAACACATCGCGCCCCAGGGCGACGGGCCGATCCGCCCTGTCCAGCACCTTCCACGCGCCGGAGATTTCCGCGACGAGGAGTCTTATGCCTGTTGAGCCGATTTCAAGAATAGCGACGAGCCTGCCGGGAACTTCCATATTTCCGTTAACCTCCCTGAATTATAACGGGTTTTTCCGATGAAAACTACCGCAGCCTCCTCCCGGGGTATTATATTCCCAGACATTCTGAGAATGTCAGAGTTCAGCTTTTTTATAAAAAAAGCTGAATCTCAGAATTACCGATTGTAATTGTTTGTCAGGTAAGGAATTAGAATTCCCTGCCTGACAAACTCAAATCTATGGTGTATAATTTCCCCTGGAAACCCTTCGGCGCCAAAAAGACCGCGAAGGCGGCAATTTGAGCCGGAGCAAACGCGCAAACGTAGTTTGCGGCGGGAAGGGTTTGCCGCGGGCGGTTATCGTTCTTCATGGCGGCCGGCTTGTCCCGTCCGTGTTCCTCCGGAATTTTGATCTGCATTTTACATTTTCCACATCGTTTCCTAACAATCCCTTTGTAAATTGTGTCCGTGTTCAGGCCGCGTATGCGGCAGATATAACATGAAGGAGTGCACAATGAACAGAAAAGCGAGCGTCCTTGCCGTCCTGCTTGTGACGGCCGGATTGGGGTTGTCCGCCCAGGAGATCAAATTCGACGGCTATCTCAACAGCGGCTTCGGGGTCGTGATCACGGACAGGCAGGCGCCGAAGGGGCCGCTTCCGGCGGACGGTTCAAGGACTGTTTCCCCCTATATCACCGCTTTCGGCGTTGATTCGGAACAGTGGGGCTACCGGTTTCGTCTGAACGGTTCTTTTACCGGCGAGAGCAAGAACTACGGCGCCAAATTCAGGCTGCAGGGGCAGTCAAAGTCAACCGGCGATAGTTATCCGCCGTTTACCCTCCCCATCGCCATGGGCTGGGCGTCGGCTTTTAACGGGATACTCACCATGAACGCGGGGATCATAGACGACGGGACCTGGGCTTCCGGCGGCGGGATCCTCAACGACGACATGGGCGAGGGCCTGGGAGGCCTCTTGAAGGTAAGCCCGGTAAAGGCGCTCGACCTGGGCTTCGGCGTGTACGGGATCAGCACCGACAGCGGCGGGAACAACAGCCGGCTGACTAAAGGCCTCGACAAGAACAGGGTGGAAGTCTACTACGCCAAATATACCCTCAACCTTGGCTTTACCCTGCCTGAAACATTCAAGTTTACCGCCACATGGCGCAACATGAACAACGCGGGGGGCAGCTCGGGCGCCTCGCTGGGGACAGGCCGTGACGAAACGAGCAAAATGATTATCGGGGCGAGAATGCTCGCGGTGAAAAACCTTACCGCCGTCCTTGAGGCGGAACTGGACAACCTCCAGGATTTCAGGGAAACGAAAACGGGTGAAAAGAACGGGTGGGGCGTTCCCCTTACGGCCGGCGCGAATTCGTCGGGAAAATTCAACCTCTACGAAACCATCGGTTTCAAGACGGGGGATCTTGGAGCGGGGCTTAACGCGGCCCAGTACTTTTCCCTGCAGAAGAAGGTGACGGACGGGGACAACAAGACGGGTCCCGGCCTCCGTTTTAACCCCTGGGTCAGCTACTCCCTCGGCGGCGTCGTTCCCCGGCTCGACTTTGTGTACTTTGCCGCGGGCAAGATCAACGGCAGCGACAACGACGACGAGGGGAAATTCCACCGGAAAGGCTACGATCCCACCTACTTTACCGGGGATTCCGTGGTTACGATACGGCCCTCGGTTACCTTCAACGTGGGCAACGCCGCCCTGGAAATCGGGGACGCCGTCAATATCGAAAACAACCATACGAAGAAGTACTACGGCAGCTCGACGCGGGCGGATGACAGAAGAGACAGGCGCATCACCAACATCCTCTACGTTGACTGCAAGTGGAGTTTTTAACGCCGGCGGGGGTTCCTACAGCTTGTCTATAAGCATGGAACATTTTCCCGACGGAATGGGGAGGGTTTTCTTTTTCTTTCCCAGAATGTTAATCGTAAAGTAGTAGAGTTTTTCACTTTCCATGTGAATCTCCCAGCCCCTGCCGCTCTTGTTGGACAGGATCGTGATCATGTTCTTTTTGAGGGACAGGTTTTCCACTCCCATGATCTCGAGGTTTGGAATGATCCAGTCCACGGTTTTGCGGGGCAGGGAGATAAAAAGGCCTACGATGTTTTCTATGGTAAGGCAGATAGTGGAAAGGGCGTCGTAGGTGAGGTACTGGACGCGGTTAAAATCACCCTTGCCCGGCCATTTGGCGGGGCCTTCCCTGGCGGGGAGGTAGGCTTCCCAGAGGTTGCCCTTGTGGTGGTTTCCGTCCGGACTCATGGAATCCAGCACAAAATACAGGTGGCGTATGGCGCATTCGCGGGCAAGGTCCCAGCGCTGGTAGCGTTCAAGGCCTTTTATCACCATGAAGGTAAGATGGGGGAACACCGACCCGCGGTAGCCGCGCCCGTTTTCGTCATAGGCTTTTTCGGAAACCGCCAGCGAGGGAAAAGGATGCGGAGCGCCGAAAAACGCCGGATCGGAAAGCTTTTCTATGATGCGCTCCGCCTTGTCGTCGTTGGGGATTTCGGCAAGGAGGGGCCAGTACCCGGCTATCGTTTTAACGGGAACCCTTTTTTCATACCTGTCTATGTCGTAGTAAAAGCCGTCTTCGGGATCCCACATGAGGGTGTTGATGCGGGTTTTAAGGGAAAAATACTGCCGCTTGTATTGAAAACTCGTTTCCTTGTCGTTGAGGATGTCCGCCAGCGCGGACATGTAGAGCACGTTGATCGCCATCATGGTGTTAAAATCCATGGCGTAATAGGCGTCTTCCCTGGGGGAATTCATCATGCCCGTTACCAAAAGGGGGGCGCGGTAAAGGCCGTTTGGCTTTTTGAACGTTCCGTCTATCCATTCCGTGTATTTGTGAAGGATGGGAAGCACATCCTTGACGCGCTTCTTGTTTGCCGATTTGTGGTACAGGTTGAATTCGGCCCAGGCAAAAAGGGGTATTCCCAAGCCTTCGGGATTGTCTTTTTCAAGCGACGGAAGACCTGTTTCTATATTATAGGCCGACCGTATCGCTCCGTTCGGCTCCTGCCGCTGATAAAAAACGTCAAGGGTGGGATGGGCCTGGAAAATACGGTTGGAATAAACCAAAAAAAAGGAAGAAAAAATGGCGTCGGCCTGCTGAACTATGGAGCTTCCGGGGTAGGAAAAGAATTTTCCCTCTATGGCGCCGGTTCCCGGATTCCAGTAGTCCTGAATCCACGCCCAGGTTTTATCGTAGATGTCAACAAAATCCTGATCATAAAAGTGAATCTTGGGGAAATCGCGTTTGGTCACTCAAGCTCCTTGGGGCATCAAAACGAATGTGACCTTCGCCCTTGCCCTTATGTTATCCCATCGAGACTACTTCATGACTGCAAAAAGTCAAATCTACCCAAAAAACAGCATCTGCCTGAAAAAATTACGCAGAATCCGGTTTTTGTGTAATTTTTACTTTATGACGCCTGTTCCAAAACGCGGTTGGTTTTGGAACTGCCTCTATAAAATACTATATTATACATCCAAACCGATAAAATTTGCCATATTTTTTTTAAATTTCAGGAAAAAAGAGCGGAAAACGGCCTTTGGGGATGTGGAGAACACGCGCATAACCCTACAGAGCCTGCCGCCGGCGTTTTTTCAGTAAAATATCCTGATATGTTCCGTCGCGGCGCGGTGTTTCATCTTGAGGACGAGGATCTGATCCTGCGCCGCGTAGACCCAACCCGATGAATCATAGCGTTCAAACTGGGGGTCGGTGCGGTAATCAATATTGTAAAGCTGTATTTTTTTAAAGGGGCGCACCCCGCGTATCATCATGTAGTGGGTTTCCCCGGCGGGAAAACCGACGGAAATATCAAGGACGTTGTTTTCCTGCGATGCGGAAACCGCCGAGGCGGCCGTCCAGGTCCAGATCCCGTTTATGCCCGCGCCTATGCCGGCCGCCCGGGGATAGTATTCGCCGGGACGGAGGATGCGGTAGATCCGGGCGGATCGTATACGCCGCCCGGGGCTTTCGGAAATAATTCCTTCCTCCGAGATCTCAAGGGCGGCGGGGGCTGTGCCTTCGCCGCCGGTAAAGGAGAGGACCGAAAGCACGAGGGAACGTCCTACGCCGGCCCACTCGCGGCTGCCTGAATCCTCGGCCCAGGCAAGGAGGCCGCTTCCCAGACGCAGGTTGTATTCAAGATCCGCGGTATTGCCCCGGAACACAAAAACACGATCCCCGTCGCGGCGTATGCCCTCCGAGACCACAAAACAGGCCTGATCGACAAGGCGTTCAAAGGGGTTTTCTTCCCGGCTGCGGTGCTGCTTCATATCTATATAGCCTTCGAAAATTCCCGGCGCCAATTCCGGCGCCAGGGCGGGAGGATCTACGGCGCGCGCCAATTCGACGCCGTCGTTGAGGAAATTAAGGTAGCCCCGTACCGCAAGGTATTCAAAAACATGGCTTTCCCCCAGAAAATCCTGGGACTTTTCGTTTATAAGACGGGAAAGATAGCTTATCTTTTCCCGCTCGGCGGCGATAAAAGAGGAAAGCGCATGATCCATGCGGCCAAGGTACACCGAAGATTCATAGGTGCGCTGGCCGCCCGCGAGGAAAGAAGACGGTACGGCGGAGACGGCGGCCTTGTAGTTGCCCCTGCGCACGGCTTCACCCTCATAGGCAATTACGGCGTCTTCATCCGCCCCGGCCGAAACGGTCCTGTTCCACAGCGAAAAATTCTGATCCCGCCAGCGCAGCAGCGCCTCGGCGTATGTTTCGGGGCTTTCCGCGCCGGAAACGGTAAAATCTTCGGGGCTGAACGCCCTCTTTTCCGGTATGGCGCGGTAGGAAACAGGCGTTTCCCCGTCTTTCAGTGAAACAAATCCTGTGGAACCGTTCGTCTGACGGCCGAACGTATAATTGACGCCGCCCGAACTTATCACTATTTCGTCGCCGGAATTCCTTACCCTTGATGATTTTAAAGGTTTGTAGGGCAGTTCCAGACCCGCCGCTTCTCCGGCAAACGTTCCCGATATGCGCAGTTCCGGACTTCCGCCTGTATACCGGGTATTAAAAGAAAGCTCCGTCCCTCCGGGAAACCTGAACACGGCGCCGTCATCCGACAGGACCAGGGTTTCGGGGGAAACGGCTTTTCTTTTTCCCGAATTATCCACCAGGACAAGATCCTCATCGGCATCCCCGCTTACCCGGAATTCGAGCCCGCCGAAATATACGCTGGCCCCGCCCGAAAGGTTATGCTCGCCCGGACCGCCGCGCCGGGTTCCGGAAACCGTTTCTTCATCGGCGTACCGGCCGGTAACCACCAGATTCCCTATGCGGACGGTAAAATTTCCCTGTCTGGTAAACTGTACCATCACAAGGACCAGCAGCACCGCGGGATAGAGAATGAGAAGGCCGGCAAACCGGGGGAAAACGGGCTTTTTCATTTATTCAAATAATGCCCTATTAAACGCCGGCCTTGCAAGCACTCCGAACCGTTCTGTATACTATAAAATGATGGTACATTTTTGGATAAGGAAAGCGCTCCCCTGGGCGCTGCTTGTTCTTCTGGGAGCCTGTACAAGCGGCGGAAAGGCGGCGGATCCCGGAACGCCGGCGGCGCCCGAAAAGGAAATTTCCCCGGAGCCTGAAGCGCCCCCCGAAGCAACCGACACGGCTTCCATCCTTGTCCGCGTCGCCGGGCTTTTGGGGCGGGGAGACGGAGAGGGCGCCCTGGCGCTTTTCGAAAAGATAGATCCCGCCGAAACGGAGACCCGCGAGCTGCAGCTTCTCAAGGCTTCCGTGCTGATAGCCGCGGGAAAGCCGGCGGACGCCCGTAAAATCGCCGACGGCATACTTTCCGAAGAACCGGAAAATTCCGACGCTATTCTGGTGCTTGCCGCCGTTCACGGAATATCGGGGAACGACAGGGAACAGCGGAACATGCTTGAAAAGCTTATCAAGGCCGATCCCGAAAATATTGAGGCCCTGATCGAACTGGGGAACATCAGCCTCAGGGCGCGATCTTTACGGACCGCGGCGGGCTATTATGACCGTGTTCTTAAAATCAGCCCGGACAACGGGGACGCCCTTGTGGGACGGGCCCTTGTGTACCGGCGCAGCCGCGATCCCAAAAACGCCGAACGCCTCCTTAACCGCGCGGTGAGGCTTTTCCCCCGGTGGTCCGTGCCGTGGAGCGAGCGGGCGAGGCTCTACCGTTCGGCGGACTATCCCGAAGACGCCCTCAGGGATATAGACGCCGCGAAAGAACTCGACGGGAACAATTACTGGATAGCCATTGACCGGGGGAATATTCTCCTCGATCTTAACCGGAAGTCCGAAGCCCTTGAGGAATTCAACCGGGCCGTCGGTCTTGATCCCCGGAATTTTCTTGCATACGTTTACGCCGCGGGGATCAAGGACGACCTTAAGGATTACGACGGGGCGGAAAAAGACTACGCGGCCGTCATAAGGCTTAACCCCGAATACTACTTTGCCTATGAAGGGCTTGGCGTCATCAAGATGCGCAAGCATCTTTGGGCCGAAGCGCGGGATAATTTTCTCGAAGCGTCCCGCAAGGCTCCCGCCGATCCGGCCTATGCGCTGCTTGCCGCGATGAACTGGATGCGGGCGGGAAAAATAAACGATCCCCGCCAGTTTCTTGGGGAGGCCCTGCGGCGCACGGAAAGGGAATCGCTTGAATGGTATATGCTCAGGCTTTACCGCGATCTTTCGGGGGACAACGATATTGCGATCCGCGTTGATCAGGAACAGGATCCCGACAAAAAGGCCCGCATGCTGTACTATCTGGCGAATTACTACGACATACGGGGAAACAGGACGCTTGCGGACAGGTACTTCCTTCGCGTCCGGGAACTGGAGCGCCGGGCCGTTCCCGAATGGCGTCTTAATGAAATTATTGTTGAAGAAAGGAATTTGCAGATTCCGGCTGAAAACGAAAACCGTATCCCCGATTTTAACGAGATTCAGGTTCCGCGATGACCGGAGCTTTTTCCCGGCTGAAAACGCTGCTGGAGGACTGTTTTCGCGGCCGCGGGGCCGGGCCGGTGGTAATTCAGACTCATGATTTTCCCGATCATGACGCGGCGGCTTCGGCTTTCGGCCTGGCCCGCCTTCTTGAAAAACAGGGGATAGAAGCCCGCCTTTACTACAGGGGGATCATCAACAGCTTTTCGCTGCGGACCATGATACGCAAACTTGAAATTCCCCTGTACCGGGCGCTGGATATGGCGGAAGATTCCCGCTCCGCGCCCTGTATCGTGGTTGACGGAAATACCACCAACACCAACGCCAGGCCGGTAACGGACTACCTTTTCGGCGTGGTGGATCATCACGCAAACGCGGGCGTTCCCGACTGTCCCTTTACCGACATAAGGACGGACTGCGGATCCTGCGCGGCAATTATCGCGGATTACTGGAAGGAAGCGGGGCTTGCCCCCGACCATAATACCGCCACCGCCCTTTTGATGGGCATAGAAATGGACACGGATTTTCTTTCAAGGCGGGTAACAAGATCGGACATCGACGCCCTGCACCGGCTCTTTTTTACGGGCGACTGGGAATTAAGCTCCCGGGTGGTCAAGACGTCGCTTTCAACAAAAAACCTTCCCGCCTTTGAAAAGGCGGTGGGCAACGCCAGGATTAAGGGCAAGCTTCTTTTTTCCCTGATCCCCCTGGAAACTTCCCAGGAAGTCATTTCCATTCTGGCCGATTTTTTTCTGCGCTGCCGGGAAACCTTTGTTACCGTTGTTATTGAAACCGAAGGGGCCGCGCGCCATATATCGGTCCGTTCACGGGACCCCGGTATTTCGGCGGCCTTTATCATACGGGAAGCCCTTAAAGACATAGGCGAAGGGGGCGGCCACGATTATATGGCGGGGGGAGTCATTAACCCCGCCGTAAACATAAGCGAAGAAGAATTGTTCCTGCGTTTTGCGGGGGCAATGGAAAAATTCCAGGAGTATCAATGAACGACAATCTGCTGCGCATCCGCGCCGGTAACCGGAACATAACCCTTATAGGAACGGCCCACGTATCAAAGGAAAGCATAGCCGAAGTTGACCGCATCATCCGGGAAGAAAAACCCGGCGTGGTCTGCGTTGAGCTGGACGAAGGCCGTTATGCGTCAATATCCGAAAAAGACAACTGGGAAAAACTTAACGTTACCAAAGTGCTGCGCGAGGGCAAAGGGTTTCTCCTTATCGCGAATCTTGTGCTTTCAGGTTTTCAGCGCCGGCTGGGAAACGAGCTTGGGATAAAACCCGGAGAAGAAATGAAGACGGCGGCGGCAACGGCAAAGGAACTGGGCATTCCCTTTACCTTCTGCGATCGTGAAGTGCAGACCACCCTCCGCCGGGCCTGGGCCCGCTGTGATTTCTGGAACAAGAGCAAGCTGCTGGCTTCCCTTTTCTCCGGGGCCTTTACCACGGAAAAATTGACCGGGGCCGAAATTGAAAACCTCAAGAAAAAGAGCGAACTGGACGGTATGATGTCCGAACTGGCGGAATACCTTCCTCCGGTAAAGGAAACGCTCATCGACGAACGCGACCGCTATCTTGCCGCGAAAATCTGGACCAGCGTCAAGGGCCTCGCGGCGGACGGGAACGAAGCCGGGGCCGCCGCGGTTGTGGGCGCGGGCCATTTGACCGGCGTCAAGGCTCATCTTGAAAAAATGGCCGGCGGCGAGGAAGACGCCGATGTTTCACAGCTTGACGTCATTCCCCCTCCGGGCTTTCTTTCCAAAGCCGCCGGATGGATCATTCCCCTGCTCATTGTCGCCCTGATCGCGGCGGGTTTTCTGCATTCGGGCGCCGACGCAAGCGTTGCGATGCTTCTCCGCTGGGTTCTCTGGAACGGATCGCTTGCGGCCCTCGGAAGCCTTTTGGCCCTTGCCCATCCGCTTGCGATCCTTGTTTCCTTTGCGGGGGCGCCCATAGCCACGCTTAACCCCTTTATAGGGGTGGGCCTTTTTTCCGGTTTTGTCCAGGCGTGCATGCGCAAACCCAGAGTGGAAGACGCGGAAAACATCAATGAAAATATTTCAAGCCTTAAAGGCATATACCATAACCGCATATTGAGGGTGCTTCTTGTTTTCCTGCTTTCAAGCCTCGGCGGAATAGCGGGAAACGTTATTTCAATCCCGGGCCTCGCGGGCCAGCTTTTTAAATGAGCCTTCCCTACCACGCCCATCAGTTCGGTTCCGGGCTGTATGGTGGATATTTTCCCTTCTATGACCGCCTGGGGCCGGAGGAGATCCGCCGCCGGAAGGAATCAGCTAATTCCCGACCTGACAAATCCAAATCCATAGTGTATAGTTATAGTTAGAAAAAGTCTTAACGGCGTTTTTTATAAAAAAACTACAGGAGTTCCCATGATTGAAGCGCTTAAAAAAAACCCCCTCTGGAAAGGCCGCCGGGGGCCGTTGGTTCTTGTTATAATGGACGGAGTAGGATACGGCAAATACAAAGAAGGAGACGCGGTGAACGACTCGAAGATGTACGCTCTTGCCGCGATACGGAACAAAAGCCCCAACACAAAGCTCAAGGCGCACGGAACGGCGGTGGGCCTGCCCTCGGACGAGGATATGGGCAACAGCGAAGTGGGGCACAACGCCATGGGCTGCGGCCGCGTCTTCAGGCAGGGGGCGGCGCTGGTCGGCAAATCCATTGAAACCGGGGCCATGTTCGAAGGCAAAGCCTGGAAAGAAATAACCGCCAACGTAAAAGAAGGGGCGGGCGGAACACAGCGGGTTCCAACGCTCCACTTCATCGGGCTTTTTTCCGACGGAAACGTCCACAGCCACCTTGACCACCTCAAGGCGATGATAAAACAGGCAAAGAAAGAAGGGGTAAAGCGCGTCCGCGTTCACGTCCTTTTTGACGGCCGCGACGTCGGGGAAACAAGCGCGCTTGACTATGTGGATCCTTTCGAGGCTTTTCTGAAAGA
>JAITJV010000230.1 GCA_031278755.1 Treponema sp.
CTTTGGGATATACAGGCCAGCCAGACGGCGTTTATTATCAGGGATGAAGGAAAAGGCTTTAATGTAAAGGCCCACCTCCGCAAAATTACCAGCCAGGATACGATGAGTCTTCATGGCCGGGGCATCAAAATGGCCTCAATGCTTTCCACAGAGCTTAAATACAACGACAAGGGCAATGAGGTAACGCTCTTTCTCAGGCATGACGCCTCGGTGAAGCATGAAGTGCCTATTGGCTTTTCCCACGAGCGGATAATCGAGGTTAAGAAGGGAGATATTGTTCTGCGTGAAGACGAGCCCAGTGACTACCTTTATTATATCATCAGCGGCAATTACAGCGTGTTTCACAATCTTAAAAAAGTGGGCAGCCTTTCCCCCCAGGATATTTTTATGGGCGAAATTGCCTTTCTTCTTAATCAGCGGCGATCCGCCTCGGTGCAGGCCGACGGACAGGGCAAACTGGTACTTTTGACCCGGAAAACCCTGGTAAGCATCATCCGGAAATACCCCCACTACGGAATCTTCATTTCCAAACTTCTCGCCCGCCGGCTGGTACGGGCCAACGACCAGAATGCCGCCCTTTTGACGCGTATTGCAACTTAAAATTGATTACGGTCTGTTGTGCGCTGACAAAACTTGAATAGTATCCATCATAGGGCCTTTTAATTTAATTCTTCTTGACTTATAATTGATAAATAAAAGGAACCTTTAAGAACTCCGTTTGGGCCTTTGAGGTTCCCTTGCAGAAAAACCAGGGGTACGGGGACTTGTTATGGGTATAGATACGATAGAAAATTTACAAAAAGAACTTGAAGCCTGTGTCGGGAGCATCAATTCTGCCGGTTTGGGCAATCTGGACCCTCAGAACATAGAAAAACTTGATAAAATAAGCGCCGCCGCTTCTTCTCTCGGCATGGGTCAAGGGAAAAAACTCGTTGACAACCTTGTGACTGTCTTAAAATCCTTTAAAGACGGCAGCGCCAAGGAAGAAAGCGTTACCATACGGCTTACCGCCCTGGAATTTTATCTGAAAAACACCTCAGGCGGCGCTACCGAAGACCTGTAACATCCCCGTATTGCCTCAAAATAAATTCAACCCTAAGGCCTGCGGCCGGAAAGCTTTATTTGAAATGTTACCGAAAGACGGGCGGCTATTCAAAGTATCATACGCATGGTGTCCCGGCACGATTAAACCTGTAGATTTGGGCGCATACAGGGGCCTGAAGGCCGTCTCCCTTTATTCGGCGGCGCAGCCTTTGCCGTGCGCCGGGCAGGTGTTACCTTTCACCGCAAACAGCCCTAAGGGGCTGAGAAAGTCAAATGTCTGTGGCTTTGGATATGATAAGGATCTTATGTATGATCCTAGCGGGCCTCCGAAATTAACTATACAAAAAAGCAGCCCCGGAAACAAGAGTTGAAATTTGAAAAATTTAATGCTAGACTCCTCTATGCTTAGGAGCCTGTTGTACTTGGAGATTTTATGCGCAAAGCGCAACAAACTGATATGGGGAAGATACGGGTAGGAATACTGTTTGGCGGCAAATCTGCGGAGCACGAGGTGTCCCTCCAGTCCGCCCGGAATGTTTATGACGCTATAGACCGGAGCAGGTACGAGCCGGTACTCATAGGCATCGACAAGACCGGCCGCTGGTTTCTCAACGACGCCAGCCGTTTTCTGCTTAATCCCGAAGATCCAAAACGTATCAGCCTTAAGCCCGGGGGTGAACCGGTTACTCTGGTTCCGCGCAGCGGGGGCGCTCTTTCCGGCCTGGGCGTGTTTCGTGAAGCGGGGCACGTTGATGTGATTTTCCCCATACTCCACGGTCCCTTTGGCGAAGACGGTACGGTACAGGGTCTTCTCAAACTGGCGGATATTCCCTTTGTAGGTTCTTCGGTTCTGGGCTCCGCGGTCGGGATGGACAAGGATGTGATGAAACGGCTCCTGCGGGATTCGGGAATCCCCATCGGCAAATTCCTTGTTTTCCGTTCCCACGAGGCCGCGCCTTCCTTCGGCGAGGTGAAAAAAATTCTGGGCATGCCGATTTTTATCAAACCCGCAAACATGGGTTCCTCCGTTGGAATCAGCAAAGTACACAATGAAGATGAATTCTATCGCGCCGTAGCGGAAGCTTTTCAGTATGACGCCAAGATCATCCTTGAGGAATTTATCGAGGGGCGTGAACTGGAATGTGCCGTTTTGGGCAACGAGGCGCCCGCCGCTTCGGTTCCGGGGGAGATTATCTCTTCCCACGAGTTTTATTCCTACGACGCTAAATACCTGGACAAAAACGGGGCAGCCCTGGTTATCCCCGCTAACCTTGATGAGATGACAAAAAAGAAAGTCCGGGAATTGGCAATAAAAACCTTTCAGGTCCTTGACTGCCGGGGGCTTTCGCGGGTTGATTTTTTTCTGCGAAACGGGGAGGCCGGCGCTTCGGCAGGCCCGGGCAGATCCGTGGAAGGCCGCATCATTGTAAACGAGATAAATACCATGCCGGGTTTTACCCGGATCAGCATGTACCCGAAGTTGTGGGAAGCAAGCGGCGTGGGCTATACGGAACTAATCAGCCGGCTTATTGATTTGGCCCTGGAGGAATTTGAACGGGAAAAGAGGCTAAAGACAAGTTACGAGAAGTTCTGAGCCCCTGCCATTGGGGCTTATGTGGCGGGCTTCAATCCCGGCAGATCCCATTCTTTGGGAATCTTTGTGGGCAGGCCCCGGGAATCCACAAAGGCCCATGTTACTTTTGCCGCAACAATAAGGTCTTTGCCGCGCCATATTTCCTGGGCGACGACGCCGCTTACCGTGCCCTTTTTTACGGGCCAGGACTTTATCGTAAGCTCATCATCGGTCAGGGCCGGCTTTTTGTAGTCGATTTCAATGCGGGCTATATAGACGCCGTAACCCGCTTTAACCGCCCTGGGGTAATCGAATCCTATGGCGCGTAGAAATTCGTAGCGGGCGTATTCAAGGTAGTTGAGGTAGTTGGCATTGTTCACATGCCCATAGCTGTCACATTCATAGGTACGAACCTGGAGGGAACATTCTGTTATCATAATTTCATATAGTATACATTTTCTTTTTTGTGTTCAATAATATATCATGTTTAACTACTGTCCTTCCTGCGGTTCTCAAAACATCCGCTTTGAACGGGGGAAAATTTTCCGCTGTCCCGGCTGCGGC
>JAITJV010000268.1 GCA_031278755.1 Treponema sp.
CTCCGTATTAAAAGGAATAAGCCCTGTCTGTATCAGGTTGCCCTGGGCGTCGGTCTTGTTCAGTTTGAAGGACGCTTCCTTCATCTGGGCGATGGTCATGGGGCCGTTGGCCGCGTCAAAGGGCCTAAGATCAATTCCCGCAGCCCTGAGCATATCTTTCCGGTAAAAGATCGCCCGCACATCGGTATCCAGCGGAAGGCCGTAGGTTTTGCCCTTGAACTGGGTTTCCTGCCAGGCAAAATCAAGATAATTGTTCTTGATATTGGGAGACAGCCTGTTAAGCACCGGGGTAATGTCTTCCAGCATACCGGCGGCGGCCCTTTCGGCGATGGTAAACCTGTCGAGGAAGTAAACGTCGGGGGCCGTGCCTCCGCGTATGGAAGTGGCCAGCTTGGTTATTTCCGTTTCGCTGCCGGGAACATTGACGATTTCCACCGGAACGGCCGGATTGGTAGCGTTGTACGCCGCGACCATTTCCCTGAGGACCGCAAGATCATTGGCGGTGTGCGACGTCCAGAACACCACTTTTTCACCTGAGGCTCCCCCTCCCCCGGCTCCTCCGGCCTGCTGGCCGGCTCCGGCAAATACGGCTGCGCTTGCAAGGATGAGCAACACGCCCGCGATTACTGCGATTTTTTTCATCTGTATCCTCCTGACATTAAAATATAAACTAAAGACAAGTATATACGCCCTTTCCGGATTTGTCAAAAAAAAGGAAAAAACGGATTGTGGTTCCGGATATTCACGTATATAGTAAGTATAGAGCAAGTACCGGAGGCTCCCATGATCCGTATGAACACCAGCCATGTGCAGCTGGAAGCGCTTGAAGATTATGTAAAACAGGAAAATTCCAGCCCTTTTTTTAACCGTATATACGCCGAACTCCGTTTTTTGGCGGCCCTTTCCGATTCACGGGGAGGGGCGTATGACGATCTTGTCAAAAACGCCGCGGTCCGGTTCGCCGGTGAAGCAGCGGAAAAGGGCGGCGTTTCCGGGGAGGCGGCGGCCCGGATCGAGGCGTCCCTGGGATCCCTTGCGGACGAGGCAAAAAGTTTTGAATTTCTCTGCGTCGCCCACGCCCATATAGACATGAACTGGATGTGGGGCTACCACGAAACCGTTTCCGTCACCCTTGCCACCATGCGCACCATGCTGGACATGATGGAAGAATTCGGCGGTTTCACCTTTTCCCAGTCCCAGGCTTCCGTGTACGGCATCGTGGAAAAATTCGCCCCGGAAATGTTCGCTGAGATACAGCGGCGGGTGCGCGAAGGCAGATGGGAAATCACCGCGTCTACATGGACGGAATGCGACAAGAACATGCCCTCGGGGGAAAGCCTTACCCGCCACATCCTTTACACCAAGGAGTACATGAAGGAAAAATTCGGCATAGCCCCTGATGATCTTGTGATAGACTTTGAACCCGATACATTCGGCCACAGCCGCAATATTCCGGAGATTCTTGATTCAGGCGGCGTGCGTTATTACTACCACTGCCGGGGGCAGACGGGCGAAAAGGTGCTGTACCGCTGGAAAGCGCCCTCCGGCAAAGACGTCATCGTGTACACGGAGCCTTTCTGGTACAACGCCGACATAGACAGCTCCACCGCGGACTACGCGCCGGAGCTCGCCCGCCTTACCGGAAGCAAAAAGCTGCTCAAGGTTTACGGCGTGGGCGATCACGGCGGCGGCCCCGCGCGGCGTGATATTAACCGGCTTATAGAAATGAACTCATGGCCGCTCTACCCGAAATTTACCTTCGGCCGCCTGCGCGGCTATTTCGATTCGATAGCCGGCCTCAGGGAAAAACTTCCCCTGCTTGAGGGCGGGATCAACTTCCTCTGCGACGGCTGTTACACGACGCAGACAAGGATCAAGGCGGGAAACCGCAAAGCGGAACGGCTCATGAACGAAGCGGAATTCTACGCAAGCGCGTCAATGATTACACTGGGAAAGGAATACCCCGCTTCCCTTTTAAAAGACGCATGGCGCAAGATCCTCTTTAACCAGTTCCACGACATCATCCCCGGCTCGGGAGTCGCCGAAACAAGGGAGTACGCTTCGGGCCTTTACCAGGAAGTTTTTGCCGCGGCGGAATCGGTGAGAACCCTGGCCCTTGAAGAGACGGCCTCAAACATCGATACGGAGGCGTTGGCCGGCGGGACGGCGGCGGATACGCGCGGACCCGCCGCCGCGGCTTCGCGCGGAGAGGGAGCCGGCGCCGGATACGGACAGACGGGGCGGGGCGCGGGCAAAAAACGGGTGTACCATATTTTCAACCCCCTGCCTTTCAGCCGCCGCGAAATCGTCCCCATAACCGTGTGGGATTACGAGGGAAACATCAGGGAAATCGCCCTGCGAAATTCAGGCGGAAAAACAATAGATTTTCAGAACGGGGAAAGCGGCGATTACTGGGGCCACCATTTTGACACGGTCTTTGCCGATGTTGAAACGCCGGCTTCGGGATATACCACCGTGATTATTGAAGAAAAAAAGAACTATGCGCAGCGCTTTATCTTCATCAACGACATGCGTGTTCAAAAACCGGATCAATTCATCCTGGAAAACGAATACATAAAGG
>JAITJV010000277.1 GCA_031278755.1 Treponema sp.
AAAACTTGATGAAATAGAAAAAATACTTGAAGCGGTTAAGCCTGTTCTTGTAATGGTAGATTCCGTCCAGACCCTTCAAACCGAAGACGCCGGGCCTGCCCCCGGCACGGTGAATCAGATGAAGTTTTGTTCCTTTGAACTTGTTTCCTGGATAAAAGAACATGACGCCGCCCTTTTCCTTGCGGCCCATGTAACCAAGGAGGGGGTCATCTCCGGCCCCAGGACCCTGGAGCACATGGTGGATACGGTTCTTTATTTTGAACAAAACGACGGGGACAGCCGTTTTATCCGGGCGGTAAAAAACCGTTTCGGCTCCGTGGACGAGATAGGGATCTTCACCATGGGTGAAAAAGGGCTGCGGGCGGTGGATGATACGGGCCTGCTTTTTCTGGTGCGAAGAGACGGGTCCCTGCCCGCCGGCGTGGCTACGGCCGCAGTGCTGGAAGGATCCAGGACCATACTGGTGGAGATTCAGGCGCTGACCGTGCCTTCAAAGGGGGCCATGAGCCGGGTCTTTTCCGATAAAATCGATTCGGGCCGGGTGTCCAGGGTCGCCGCCGTGCTGGAAAAGCACCTGGGGCTCAGGCTTTCGGATCAGGATCTGTACATCAACGTCGCCGGAGGCATCCGTATACAGGATGTGGGGGCGGAACTTGCCCTTGCCTTTGCCGTTTATTCCGCCAGAACCGGCCTTCCCCTGCCCGCCGGTACGGTCATAGCCGGAGAACTTTCCCTTACCGGCGAAATAAGGCCGGTACGGCGCCTGCCGGGCCGGATTAAAACAGCCAGAAACCTGGGGTTCGATTTTTTTCTGGGGCCTTCTTCGGAAAGTTCCCGGGCGGAAGAACCCGACGCGGTTTCCGAGATTCCGGCCGCGGCGGACAAAAGCGCCGGGGACATAAAAGCCGCCATTAGGGCGGTTTTTGGAAAAATAAGCCTCATAAATAAAAAAAACGGATAAAAAACCGCTTGACGGAACGGAAAAACCGGGATAATGTTACGGGGAATAGGATAATTGGTTGAGTATTCATTCGCGTTTTATCAGTTGTAAGGATTCTGCTTTCCGCTTTTGCATGTCTTCATCTTTTCCTTATTATTATCTATCTATTTCCGCATCTTTTGTCTTTTCGGGGCGTACCCGAAGGGAGATAAGAGTCGCCTGCGGTTAGCAGACGTGAATATAGCGTGCCCGGACGCACCAGCGGGAGTATAAAAACTCCGGCTTAATCCGGGTGAAGGAAATTTTCTCTATGGCCAAAAAACTGTATGTCGGCAATCTCTCTTACAACACCACCGAGGACGGTTTGCGGAACCTTTTTTCCGGTTTCGGCAGCGTCGCCTCGGCGAAAATTATTTTCGATCGTGAAACCGGTAATTCCAAGGGATTCGGTTTTATCGAAATGAGCACTGATGAAGAAGCAAACGCCGCGATAGCCGGCACCAACGGCCGCGAATTCGAAGGCCGTCAGCTTAGGGTAAACGAAGCCATGGATAAACCCCGCCGCGACAGCAGGGGCGCCGGCGGTTACGGAAATAACTGGTAAGGGGCCTGTTCCAAAACTGGTTTTGGAACAGCCTCAGGGATCAGCTTTTCAGAAAGTTGTTGACGCTTTGAAGACACAGCCGCATCCTCGTCCAGAGATGCGGCTTTTCCTTGTGCAATACGGAGCCGAAGTCCCTGTTCCGGTTAAAAGACGGTTCCTTTCGGTTTTCCCAATAGTTCGGACATTACGAGCGCCCGCGCGAGGGGCGTCATTTTTTCCAGCCTCCGGAAAAGTCCGCCTTTGGGATCCCCGCCCGCCGGTTTTGCCGCGGCGGGGGTGTTGACGGCGGCGGTAAGGCGCGCGGGTTCGGGCGCGCGGATATGAACGGCCGGGACGCTTTTTTCTTCTTCTTTATTGTCTTCATCGTAAGCCCTCGGGAATATATCCCCGGCGCGCGGAGGGGGGGCTTTCGGACGCGCTTTACGCGCAAGCTTTACAATGTATATTACCGCGTAAATAACGACAATAACTATAACGCCGATGTTTCTCATTGTTTGTTTTCCTGCCCTTTAGGGCGAGTTTGTTGATTTTCCCGGCGCTTCGCCGCCTATTGAAGACCTCATATCCGTGTCGGCCTGTATGTTCTTCATCCTGTAGTAATCCATGATCCCGAGGTTCCCTTTTCTGAACGCTTCGGAAATGGCGAGGGGAATTTCCGCTTCGGCAAGCACAACCTTGGCGCGGTTTTCCTGTACCAGGGCGATCATTTCCTGTTCCCGGGCCTGCGCGGCGGCGCGGCGCTTTTCCGCCTCGGCCTGGAAGCGGCGCTTGTCGGCCTCGGCCTGATCTGCCTGGAGTTTGGCGCCTATGTTGGTTCCCACGTCAATGTCGGCAATGTCAATGGAAAGTATCTTGAAGGCGGTTCCCGCGTCAAGGCCCTTGGCGAAAACGGTCTTTGAAATAGTGTCGGGATTTTCCAGTACGGACTTGTAGCTTTCCGAAGAACCGACGGTAGTGACGATCCCTTCGCCGACGCGGGCGATGATCGTTTCCTCGGTGGCGCCGCCGACGAGGCTTTCGATGTTGGCCCTCACCGTTACCCGCGCCTTGACCTGAAGCTGTATGCCGTCCTTGGCCACCGCGTCGATGGTGTACTTCCCTTTGACGGGATCGGGGCAGTCTATGACTTTGGGGTTTACGCTGGTCCGCACGGCGTCAAGAACGTCGCGGCCGGCAAGGTCTATTGCCGCCGCCCGCTGAAAAGGCAGGGGAATATCGGCCTTGTTGGCGGCCACAAGGGCGCGGCTTACCTTGAGCACATCCCCGCGCGCAAGAAAGTGCGTTTCCAGCATATCCGAATCGACGGTGATTCCCGCCTTGGCGAGCATGATCCTCGAATCAACAATGATCCCCGCGTTCACGTGCCGCAGCCACATGCCGATAAGTTTTCCCATGCCGACGTAGGCTCCGGAAAGCAGCGCCCGGAACCAGAGCCCGAAGAAGCGGAAAAAGAGAAATAAAAACCCAAGGACGACAAGTCCCCCGACAATAAGAAGGATGCCAAAACCAAGCAACTGCATAATAAAAACTCCTTAGTACGATCCTATATTTTTTTTACGAAAATACTGTTTCCCTGTATCCGCGCCACGCGGATATGATTTCCCTGTTCGACAAAGATCCCGTCTGTTTCCACATCGTAGAATTCCCCGTCTATTTCAGCCTTGCCCGAAGGCCGCAGGACGGTCGCGGCGACGCCGGTCCTGCCTATAAGCGCCTTGCGGTTCACGCCCTCCGCGTTTTCCGGATCGGGGCCGCCTGCGGTTCCCTCTATGGCCGTTCCAAGGGCAAGACGGTCGAACAGTTTGACGCGCGGCCCCAGAAGCGCGATGATCGCAATCCCCGCAACCGACGCGATGATGCCAAAGGAGACAACCAGCGCGTTACGGCCCAGAATATCCCATTCCCAGTTTGAGCGGGGCAGTACAAAATCCTGCATGGAAAGAACAAGGGAAAGCCCTATGAGGATTATTCCCGATATGCCCACGACGCCGAAGCCGGGGATCAGGAAGATCTCCACGGCAAGGAGTCCAACCCCGATGAGGAAGATGATCAATTCCGCCGAACCCACTTTGCCCAGGAGTACGCCCGAACCGAACACAAGGGCAAAGGCGATGATCGCCGCGACGCCGGGAATGCCGAAACCCGGCGAGTTGATCTCAAGGAAAATCATGACGATTCCCAAAAGAATAAGGATCCCCTGCACCGGACCTGAAGTGAGAAATGAAATGATCCCGTCGGCTATGCCCGGTTGGCTGGTTTCGATCAGGGATGAGGCGCCCAGCGCGGCGAGCAAACTTTCCCTGTCGTCCGCTATGCCCCTGGCAAGCCCGTAGCGGACGGCCTCGTTCCCGGTAAGCGAAAGGAGTTTGCCGCCCGGTGAAATGATCCCCACGCGCTCTACGTTTTTTGCTTCTTTTTCAAGCCGTTCAAGCTCGCCCAGGGTAAGGGCTTTTACTTCGCCGTTTATTTGTGCTTCCCACAGTTCGACGTCCGTATCAACCATGGCGAGCGCGATGCCGGCCGGATGCCCGTTGCGTTCCGCAAGGGCCGCCATCTGCGACCGTACCGCGGAGACGGTTTTTTCCCCGGCTGCTTCCATTGTCCCGCCCGGCCCCGCCGTTACCGGAGCGGCCGCGCCCATGGAAGTTCCCGCGGCCATGTAAATGTCGGAACAGGAAAAGGCGATGAGCGCGCCCGCCGACCAGCTTACTCCCATCGATTCTTCACCCGCATTTACCCATGCGACCGTACGGGTGTTTTTAAGGGACATGATAAACGACGAGATCTGCAGGGCGGTATCCACCCGGCCGCCGAAGGTGTCTATTTCGAAGATCACAAAGGACGCTTCCGCAGCCTGTGCTTTACGGCCTTCGCGCCGCACAAAAACAGCAAGGGAAGGTTCAATATCACCCTGAATGGGAATGATCCAGGCTTTGCCCGGCGACGCGGGTGATGTGTTTATATCCGGGCCGTTTTCGGCCGCGTTTCCCGAAGAATCCTGGGCTGCCGCCGGGGCGGCGAGAAAAACCGCCAGTAAGAAAACAAACACATGACGCAGTTTTTCAAGTTTCATACTATTATTGTAAATCACTTTTGCGGATTGTGATAGTAGAGAAAAACGGCTTATTTGCGGCGTTCAGTTTTCTTCTTTTAACAGGAGGAGGGACTCAGGGGGGATGAAAAGGCGTTCGGGGATCTTTCCGGCGTCCGGAAGGTATTTGCTGTACTTCCACCAGATTTCCCCGCGTTCACGCGGTTCTTTCGCTTCGGCATTGGTAAAGAGCACGACCCTTTCAAAAGGCTCTTCGGATTCAAGGCTTACGCGGGGCCGGACGAGGTTGTAGTCTTCGGATGCTGCGGGCCTGATATCATGGGCGCGGATCCCCGCATGGGTAACGTCAGGCCCCACGGTCCGGGCGGTTCTGAGGCGCAGCCCCCAGTCAAGGGCGAAGACGCCGTATTCGCCTGTCCGTTTGACCGGTGAAATATTTTTGCAGCCGGTGATCCGGGCGGCGGCGGCGGAGACGGGGTTCGCAAAAAGATCTCCGGTTTCGCCTTTCGCCAAAACACGGCCGTCCTTCATGACGAGGATTTCCCCGCACAGCTTGTACGCTTCGTCCCTGCTGTGGGTTACCATGACCGCGTCTCCGCGCGAATCAAGGAGTTCCAGAAGCTGCATCTGCATCTGTTCCCTGAGGCCGGCGTCCAGCGCGGAAAAAGGTTCGTCCAGCAGGATTAGCTCCGGTTCCCGTATCAGCATGCGGGCCAGCGCGGTCCGCTGCTGCTGTCCCCCTGAAAGCTGGGCCGGACGGAGTTTTTCAAGGCCGCCGAGGCCGAAACGCCGAATCCATTCCATTGCTTTTTTTGTCCGTTCCTTTCCGGAAAGCGCCGCGCTTATGTTTTCAAGCACCGTCATGCGGGGAAAGAGCGCGTAGTTCTGAAAGAGGCAGCCCACGCGGCGTATCTGCGGTTTAAGGTTGATCCTTTTTGCCGAATCGAAGAGGACGCGGCCGTTGACGGAAATACGGCCTTCATCGGGGCTTTCTATTCCCGCTATGCATTTAAGCGTCATGCTCTTGCCGCAGCCCGAAGGCCCGAGTATGCCCAGACAGTTGCCCTTTCCGCGCCCCCCCGGGCGGGAACTTTCAAATTCAACTTCCAGGGAAAAAACCCGCGAAAGCCTTTTGCGGATCGAAACGGTAAGGCTCATTTTTCCAGCGCCGTGAGGTAGTTCATGACGCCGACAACAAGAAGTGAAAAGATAACGATGATCAATACATAGCGGTACGCGCCCGCCATGTCCCCCGCGTTCGCCGCCGACGCGACGGCCACAGGCAGGGTGCGCGTCTTTCCGGGGATGTTGCCGGCGATCATCGTGGTGGCGCCGTATTCCCCCAGCCCGCGGGCAAAGGCCAGAACCGTCCCCGACGCGATCCCCGGCGCGGCGGTGGGCAATGTTACCTTGCGGAAGATCTTCCATTCGGACATTCCCAGGGTCCGCGCCGCGTAGATGAGGCTGGGATCAACCTGTTCGATCGCGCCCCGCGCGGAACGGTACATAAGGGGGAAGGAAATCGCCGACGCCGCAAGCACCGTGGCGAACCAGGAAAAGGCGATCCGTACGCCGAAAAAATCCACGATGAATTTTCCTACAGGCCCCCTTACCCCGAAGATGTAGAGCAGGAAGAAACCCGCCACCGTCGGCGGCAGTACAAGGGGAAGAGTAAGAATTCCGTCGAGGATTATCTTCCATCTGGTCCGCCTGATCCCCGCAACCATGTTTGCGGCAAAAAGCCCCAGAAAAAACGTAAGCGCCATAGACGCCGAAGCGGTTTTTATGGAAACAAGAACAGGGGAAAAATCCATGTCAGTCCGCCGAAAACCCGTAGCTTCTGAAGACAGAACGTCCTTCGCC
>JAITJV010000298.1 GCA_031278755.1 Treponema sp.
ACATGCCATACGTCATTTTTTCTTTTTTCCTTTTCCGGTATCAGAAGGGGAATTTGTTCCCGCATTTCCGCGGTCAGCGTTTCAGTACGGCATGATCCGTACCGTTCCCCTCCGGGCAGAAGACATATCCCCTCTCCGCCGGGAAGGTAACGGAGGGGAAGCCTTGCAAGATCCCGGTATGCCCTGAAAACCCGCGCGCGCCACCAGAGACGGCGGTAAACAACGGTAAAGAGCACCCCCGGAGGAATAAGGGGAAAAAGCGGCGTAAAGACCGCAATAAGCGAAGTGAGCACCGTCAGGCGGAAAGCGGGCCGCGAAAGAAATCCAAGGGCTACAAAAATTTCACAGAGCGCCCCCATGACAAGGGCGTACGGGGTAAGGACATTCCAATATTCGTTGAGGTGGCGGCCCGCCCGTATCGTCCGCGCTGTCAGGGAATTGTCAGGGCCGTCGTAAAAGATCACAAGAAGGGGATTTTCCCGTGTGGAAATAAAGGTCAGCCTGTTTTCGCGTAAGGCCAGCGTTCCCCCCACAAAAACCTTGGCCCCTTCGGTCAGGGACGATATGCGGTTCCAGCGTACACGCTCGGGCGCCTCCTGGCCGGGATCGAACGTTTCAGGGAAATCTCCTTCCTCCATGGGAAGAAGCCAGGTCTGCGCCCCTGCCAGGCTTACCGGAATGGTAAGGGCGTCGCTGCGTATCCACAGGGTATGGCTGTCGGTTACCGATTCAAAGCCGCCCGTGAAACGGAATTCCCCTCCTTCGGTACTGCGGCAGATACCGTAATCCAAAATGGGCCTTTGACGGAGTTCATCCAGCCGCCGTCTGAAAACCCGCCAGGTATGACGGCCGGCAAAGGCTCCCGCTATGGGGACAATGCCGTACCAGAAAACGGCAATGGCGATAATCACTAGAAAATCAAAAATCCGCAGAGTATGATTCCTCCATAATACGGAGATTATTTATGCAGGAACAGTTAATCCGGCATATTACAGTCGGAAACATCGCAACCAACTGCTGGATCTACGGGATTGAAGGCCCTGCCGGCGCCAATGCCTGCGCCGTCATAGATCCCGGAGCCGAAGCGGACAGGATCATCGAATCCCTGAAGCGGCTCAATATGCATCCGCTGTATATTCTACTAACCCACGGGCACTTTGACCATATCGCCGCCCTTCCCGCCCTGGCCGCGGCATACACTCCCAGGCCCCTCATCGCCGTTCACCGGCTGGACGCGGAATACTTCGGCCCCGCCTCCCTCGAAGTCCACAGGCGGAGCTTTGCCGCAGCGGCGGGAAACTCAAGCTATGTAGACGCCCTCTGGGAAGACATGCCCTCCCCGGACCGTCTTCTTGAAGAAGGGGACAAAATAGGCCCTTTTACCGTTCTGCACCTTCCCGGCCACACCCGCGGAAGCGCCGCCTTTTACGACAAGGCGGAAGGTGTTCTCTTCAGCGGCGACACTCTTTTCCGCGGCGATTACGGCCGCACGGATCTTCCCGGCGGCAACGACGGGCAAATACGGGAAAGCCTCAAGCGGCTCTTGGCAATGGAAAGCGCCGTCAAAGTATATCCGGGACACGGTCCGGTTACGGCAATAGGAGAAGAAACAGGCCTGCTTGAAGCCCTGTAACAAAAAAATGAAATTCCCTTCGCTTATGGCAGTATCCGATACCCATGGGCATACCGGTTCCCTTATAGCGGCGCTGAACTGGGGGAAGAAACACAAGGTTGACGTACTGGCTTTTCTTGGCGATGGTACAGCCGATCTGCCCGAGGCCGCCGCCGCGGCAGGTTTTACAGCGCCCCTGAAAATCGTCCGGGGAAATACCGATGGCGACACATCCTTTCCCTATATCGAAACACTTGATTTTGCCGGCCATGTCTTTTTCCTTACCCACGGCCACCTCTTTGGCATAAACGAAGGACCCGGCGCCCTGAGCGTTGCGGCAAAAAGCGCAGGCTGCGGCGCCGCCCTCTACGGGCATACGCACATCCCTTTCTGGGAAGAAATAGCCGGAATCCTCGTACTCAACCCCGGCAGCGCCGGCAGGCCGCGAAGCGCCATAGGCGCCAGCTTTGCAACCATCGAATGTCCGCCGGGGAAGTGGTTTATCATACGTTATTGGGGAATAAGCCACGGCAAAACAATACGGGAAATCGGGGATTTACAGGGAGGATATTGAAAAGCGGCATCGCAAAAACAATGAGCCGTTCCCAAAACTCGGTTAGTTTCGGGAATGGCTTTGGGAAAAGCGGCCAAAGTCCGCTTTTCCCTCTAAATCCAAGGCTGCTTTCCCAAAAACTGAAGTTTTGGGAAAACCTCCAATATCACCGAAAACCGGAATTTTGTGTTAAGTCTTCCGCGAAAGCGCTTCGATTATATCAAAGCAGTAATCGCCGAGCTTTTCTATGCGTTTGACTAGATCGATAAAAAGAAGTTCGGTCTTTACGTCAACGCCCGCTTCGATGCGCTTGCGGCCCAGCTTGCGGAGGCGGTTTCTGGATTTATCGATCGTCGCTTCCAGGGATCCGGCGAATTCCCTTTCTTCATCGGTAAGCTGTTTCCCAAGGTGCTCCCTGAGGATTCCCAGGAATTCTTCCACAAGGGCGACATAGGGGCCGAGGGCGTCCATTTCCTTTCCCCTGAAAATCTGGTTTTTCTTTACGCTCCGTTCCAAAAGGAGGCTGATGCTGTAACAGTCGTCCGTCATGTCTTCCAAATCGGCGATTATGCGCAAGAGCTGTGACACGCGGTGTTCGGAACGGCGGTTGAGGTGTTCGCGGGTACACTCAATAAGAAAGGCGGTCAGGGCTTCCCTCATTTCATCGGCGTATTCTTCTTTTCCCTTCATCTCCTCCACAAGAACAGAAACCGCCGCCTCCCTGCCGCTGGCTTCGCGCATGGCCCCGAGCACTTCGCTGACTCTGGCGTACATGGAAGACGTCAACCCCGCCATGTCGCGGATTTCCTTTTCTACGCGGATGATGTTAAGCTCGGGAGTATCCTGGAGGGAACCGGAGTGGTAAAGCAATGTATAATGCTGTGAAACAACTTCAGCTTTATCATCCTTGATTATAAAAGACACCAGGGCGGCGAAGGGTCTGACAAAGGGAAGAAAAATCAAAGTATTGAGAACATTAAAAACCGTATGCAGCATTGCAAGATGTATGGGAATCAGGGCGCTGTACATAAGCCCGGGTATTA
>JAITJV010000037.1 GCA_031278755.1 Treponema sp.
GGAAGGTAGGTTTCAAAAAGATCCTTTTTGGAAACTACCGCGTTAAAGGTATGGCGCAGCTTTTCAGGGCCGGAATGGACCGCGTAATGTTTGGCGCAGGCCGCGGTCTTGAGGTGATCGGGATCGGGGCCCTGAAGCCCGCGGACAAAGGCGGAACCTATGCGGCTTGTAAGGTAGGGGTCTTCGCCGTAGGTTTCCTGCCCCCTTCCCCACCGGGGATCGCGGAAGATGTTGATGTTGGGCGTCCAGAAGGTAAGCCCCCAGTATTGGCCCCTGTTCCCCCGCTTGACCGCCTCGTTGTACTTCGCCCTGGCTTCGTCGGAAATCGCCTCCGCCACTTTTTCTATGAATTTATCGTCAAAGGTCGCCGCAAGGGCCACGGCCTGGGGGAAAACCGTCGCGACGCCCGCCCGCGCCACGCCGTGAAGGCATTCGTTCCACCAGTTGTATTCGGGTATACCAAGCCTGGGTATGGCCGGACTGGTATAACTCAACTGGGAAACCTTTTCCTCCAGCGTCATTTTGGAAATCAGATCCTTTATACGTTCTTCCCTGTTCATGATGCCCTCCTGATCGTATTCTCAAAAAGCGTTTATTATAATAGTATAAACAGGGACAATGTGCTATCCACTGACCCCGCCGCCCGTCGGAACCGGCGAACGACCGGCCGGCTGTCCGGCGGGACGCGCGTAAAGGGGGCGAAAAATGAATATTGATAAACTAACCGCCGTCGTGGAAAAACAGGAAGAACTTCTGTGCTTTCCCCGGTTCGGCAGAAAGGACGCATGGGGGCTGGGAAACGAAGCGGTAAAGATCATTCTGGAACATAACCACCCCATGTCGGTAAACATACGGCTCCCGAGCGGCCTTACCGTTTTTCAGTATCTGGCGGAAGGAAGCACCGCGGACAACCAGAGATGGATGGACAGGAAATTCAACACGGTGCGTGATTTTGAAAAAAGCACGCTCCTTTTTACGTTGGGCCTTTTGAAGCGTAGACAAAAAAGCCTTAAGGAACGGGGCCTTGATCCTGAGTATTATGCATGGGGCGGCGGCGGCTTTCCCATACGGATAAAGGATTCAGGCCTCGCGGCCGTCTTTACGGTTTCGGGTCTTCCCGGGCTTGAAGATCACGCGGTGCTTGTTAACGCCGCGGCCGCTTTTCTCAAGGCCGCCGGCGTTCCTCCTTTTCCCGTAAACATAAAAATATAACGGAGTTTTCATGCCTATAAAGATCCCCATCGCCCTGCCGGCCTACAACGCCCTCAAGAATGAAAATGTCTTTGTTATGACGGACGACAGGGCGGAGCATCAGGATATACGGCCCCTCAAGGTCGGCATAGTGAACCTTATGCCTACGACGGTGGATACGGAGATACAGCTCCTGCGGCTTTTGGGGAACAGCCCCCTTCAGGTGGACATGACGTTCCTCCGCATGGGAAGCCATGAATCAAGAAACGCCCCGCCCGGGCATCTTGAAAGATTTTATCTTGACTCAAAGAAGATCATACAGGAAAAAATCCGCTTTGACGGGCTTATCATTACAGGGGCGCCTGTTGAAACCCTTCCCTTTGAAGAAGTGGATTACTGGGACGAACTGGCCCGCGTGATCGATTATTCGGAACGCTGCGTCTGGTCCGTCATGCATATCTGCTGGGGCGCCCAGGCGGGCCTGTACCGGCGCTACGGCGTTCCGAAAAAACCCCTTGAAAAAAAACTTTTCGGCGTATTCCCCCACAGGATAAACGAAAGGCACACGACCCTTTTCCGCGGCTTTGACGATGAATTCCTTGCCCCCCAGTCCCGCCATACGGCGAGCGACCGCGGCGCCGTCGTCTGTAACCCGAAACTTACCATACAGTCGGAAACGGACGAAACCGGCCTTTTTATCGTTACCGCCCGCGAAGGCCGCGAGATTTATGTTACGGGCCATCTTGAATACGATCCCCTGACCCTCGACCGTGAATACCGCCGCGATCGCGGCAAGGGGCTTCCCATAGAAATTCCGAAAAACTATTACCCGCACGACGATCACGCACAAACGCCCATAGTCCGCTGGCGGGCGCACGCCCACCTTTTCTTTTTAAACTGGCTCAACTATGTGTATCAGGAAACGCCTTTTGATCTTGGAGAACTGGGGTAAATGAGCCCGGGCTGTCCGAAAAGCGTCCGGCGGGCCGGACTTGAAAAACCTGTCCGGGCATATTCTTTCTAAAATCAACATACCGCGCGGCGGAGCCGCAAATTTTTCGCCGCCTGACAAAATTCAATCTATGATCTATACTGAAAGGAAATAGAGTTGTTCAGAAACCGGGGTTTCCGGACAACGCCGTTTACCTTCCCGACATTTGACAATGTCCGGAAACAAGGAGAAAAGAATGGAACTCAAAGGATCGAAAACGGAAAAAAACCTGCAGGCGGCTTTTGCCGGGGAAGCGCAGGCCCACACCAAGTACCAGTATTACGCTTCAAAGGCGGAAAAAGAAGGCTACCAGCAGATTGGGGCCATTTTCCGGGAAACGTCGGGTAATGAAAAGGAGCACGCAAAACTGTGGTTCAAATTTCTCCACGGGAACGACGTGCCTGACACCGTCGCCAACCTCAAGGACGCCGCCGGCGGCGAGAACTACGAATGGACGGAAATGTACGCCGGTTTTGCGAAAGAGGCAAAGGAAGAAGGCTTTATCCAGATTGCCGCCCTCTTTGAGCTTGTCGGTAAAATCGAAAAAGAACATGAGGAACGGTACAGGAAGCTTCTTGCCAATGTTGAAGGGGGCCTTGTGTTCTCCCGCGACGGCGATCAGATCTGGCAGTGCGCAAACTGCGGCCACATCGTCATAGGCAAAAAAGCGCCGGAACTCTGCCCGGTCTGCAAACATCCCAAAGCCTACTTCCAGATTAGGGCGCAGAACTATTAACATGGGCACCCTGCAGCCGCCCCTTTCACGGGAAAAAGCCTGGGCGCTTTTGATCAAGCACAACAAGGATCCTTTTCACCTTCAGCATGCGCTGACTGTGGAAGGGGTCCTGAAATGGTACGCGCGCGAACTGGGTTTTGCCGGCGAGGAGGAATTCTGGGGCGTCGCGGGACTGCTTCATGACGTTGATTTTGAAGAATATCCCGATGAGCACTGCATAAAGGCGCAGGAGCTGCTCCGCGCGGCCGGCGCGGGAGAGGATCTGATCCACGCGGTATGCAGCCACGGTTATGAACTTACCGTCGATATAAAGCCTGAACACCTCATGGAAAAGGTTCTCTACGCCTCCGATGAACTTACCGGCCTTATCTGGGCCGCCGCGATCATGCGGCCTTCAAAAAGCGTCAAGGATATGGAAGTCAAATCGGTAAAGAAAAAATACAGGACGCTTAATTTTGCGGCGGGCTGTTCCCGCGATGTGATAGAAAAAGGGGCGGCCATGCTCGGCTGGGAGCTTGACGATCTTATAGGGAAAACGATCCTCGCCATGAGATCCTGCGAAGATGCGGTGAACGCCTTCATGCGGGGCGCAGGTCCGGGAACATCCGCGGCGGGGGCATGAGCGCAAAAGCGATAATAGCCATGTCCGGAGGCGTGGACAGCTCTGTAGCCGCCGCCCTCATGCTGGAAAAGGGCCATGAATGCATAGGCCTTACCCTCAAACTTTACAACGAAGGAAGCCGCTGCTGTTCCCTTAAAGACGTAAACGACGCCAGGGACGTCGCGTTCACTCTCGGCATGCCCCACTACACGCTTAACTTTACCGAAGCGTTTGAAAACGAAGTAATACGCCGTTTTGTTGAAACGTATGAATCGGGGGCGACGCCCAATCCCTGCATAGACTGCAACCGTTATATAAAATGGAAGGCGCTCGTCCTTCGCGCGCGGCAGCTTGAATTTGACGTCGTCGCGACAGGCCACTACGCCCGCATTGAAAAAGATTCAGGCGGCCGCTTTCTGCTTAAAAAAGCCAGGGATCCAAAAAAGGATCAGAGCTATGTGCTTTACCCGCTTACGCAGGAAGAACTTGCCGTTACGGCCTTTCCCCTGGGGGACATGACAAAGGAAGAAGTGCGGGCTATTGCCGGAGAGAAGAATTTTATCAACGCAAAAAAAGAGGACAGCCAGGACGTCTGCTTTGTGTCAGGCGGCGATTACGGGGCTTTTATTGAAACATACCGGGGGGAAAAAAGCGCCGCGGGAAACATCCTCGACGGGGAAGGCCGGATTCTTGGAAGGCACCGCGGGCTTATAAGATACACAATAGGCCAGCGGCGCGGGCTGGGGGTGGCGTGCAATTACCCCGTGTACGTGTCGGCCAAGTCCGTCGCGGAAAACACCGTAACGCTGGGGCCCGAGCGCTCCCTCTATTCAAAGGCGTTTACCGCAAAGAACATAAACCTCATCACCGTAGAACGCATCGAAAAACCCATGCGGCTTTCGGTAAAGACCCGCTATCTTTCGCGGGAAGCCGCCGCCGTCGCCGAACAGACAGGCGGCGACTCAATCCGCGTCGAATTCGACGAAACGCAGCGGGCGCTTACCGCCGGGCAGGCGGCCGTCTTCTACGACGGGGAGTACGTGGTAGGCGGCGGGACCATAGAACCGGTCATGTGAGAAGCGCGGCCGGAAGCTCACACGGCGGCAAGGCGCTTTGCCCAGTCCGCCGCCTTTGACGCCCAGGTTTCGGCGCCCCTTTTAAGGGGATTTTTGAAATCAATTTCGCCTATGATCGTGTTTCCCGCAAGCAGGGCCTTGAGTTTCGGAACGGCCTTCCCTTTTCCGCCGCCGTGGCAGCAGAAGACCGCCGCTTTCTTTCCCGTAATGTTTGTTTCCGACAAAAAGGCAAGAAGGGCCGGCGCCGGGGAGCCGGCCCATACAGGGCCGCCTGTGATTATAAGATCGTATTCCTCAGGCTTTACCGTGTACGGCTTAAGGGCGGGCTTTACACGGGAAAACACCTGCCTGCCGCCCCAGACATATTTGGCAAAGCCCCTCCTCTTTTTTTCTTCCGCAAGTTTGAGTTCCAGAAGATCGGCGCCGAGCG
>JAITJV010000064.1 GCA_031278755.1 Treponema sp.
CGCTGTTCCGTATATTTTCTTCATAGGGGAGGCCCGAGCCGTCGAACATCACCGAACCGAAGCCCGCGTAGAGCGCCTGCATGATAGTGGTGAACGTGTAGGTATGATCCAGATGAACGGCCACCGGAACTTTCGCCTTCTTCGCCGCGTCCAGAAGCAGCGGGGCAAGCCAGGCGAAACTGCCGTAGGGAAGCAGGCCTTCCGCAGTGCCTATAATAATGGGAGACCGGCAGTCATCCGCGGCGCGTATGTAGGCGCGGATCATTTCGAGGTTTACCCCGTTAAAAAACCCCGCCCCGTAACCCCGTTTCTGCGCATCGGAAAGGATTTCCGCCATGGCATACAGCACAGTTCATCCTTCCAGTATAAGCAGCGTTTTGGGATCGAGCCGTAAACCCATGTGTTCCGTGTTGACGGTATTCCTGTCTTTGGGAACGGAAAGTTCTATGTGATCCGGCTTGGGTTCAAGAACGATGATCACATCGACAAGATCCGCATAGCCGTTTATGACAAGGGGTATGTTCTTCTTGTCATAATGGGGTTCTTTTCCCTTTACCGTACAACTGTACCATATTTCAAGGCCCAGTTCACGGGCGAATTCTTTTACTTTTTCAAAACGTTCCCTGTCGGAACGGTAAAAGTCAAATCCGTCTATTATGATCGCTTCGGCCCCGACTCCGCCGTCCACTATCAGCGCCTTGAGGCTGCGGAGGATCTGATCGCCGGTAATGCCGTCCTGGTTGAAATTGAGCAGCACGCGGTTTTTGACGGCTTCGTCCCGTACGTCTTTTGCGTTTTCCAGATTTTTCTTTTTGGTGAATTCGTCAAAGATGTCTTCATACCAGGCAAGCACATAATCACTGTGCTGGTTAAAGGAAACATGGATCACTTTTTTTTCCTGGAGCAGCTTGTCAAGGGCAATCTGCACAAGAACCGATGTTTTTCCTACGCCGCTTTGGGAAGCTATGATCCCTGTTTCTCCCGCCTTAAGCCCTCCGTGGATGGACTTTTCAAATATCCGCACCGGACTGCGCAATATTAATTCCTTCTTAACCACTTTTTTCCTCCAAAATAAAATCTGAAACCGGGATCGTATATCCCGCCGGTTAAAGGATTTCGCACGAACGGCTACCTGGCGGCCTCTTTTTTCCGCTTCTCCGTGTATTCCTTGATCAGAGCTTCGGAAATGCTCTGGGGAACCTTTCCATATTTTTCAAATTCCATGGTGAATTCCGCCTTGCCCTGGGTAAGGGACCGGAGCACCGTTGAATAGCCGAACATTTCGCTCAGGGGAACCTCCGCTTCTACTCGGGAGAAGGTTCCGTCTTCGGTGGAAGCCGATATAATGCCGCGGCGCTGGTTGATGGAGGCAAAAATGTTTCCCTGGAATTCGGTCGGGCCTTCCACGGTAACTTTCATTATGGGTTCGAGTATACAGGGCTTTGCCTTGTTGTAGGCTTCGCGGAAAGCGCCTATGGCCGCAAGCTGGAAGGCGATATCCGACGAGTCAACCGGGTGGCTCTGGCCGTCGTTGATCAGGCAGCGTATGTTGACGATGGGAAAACCGATGAGGGAGCCTTTCTTGATCGCTTCCCTGAAGCCCTTGTCGCAACTGGGTATAAATTCGTTCGGAATGGCGGCGCCTTTAATCATATCGACAAATTCGTAATCGCCTTCGGAATAAGGCTCCATGTAGCCTGCGACGCGCCCGTACTGGCCCGAACCGCCCGTCTGCTTTTTGTGGGTATAGTTAAATTCCGCCTTTGCGGTAATGGCTTCCCGGTAGGCGACCTGGGGCATTCCGGTTTCCACTTCGCACTTGTACTCGCGGAGCATGCGCTCGACGTATACTTCAAGGTGAAGCTCCCCCATGCCCTGTATGATCGTCTGGTTTGATTCGGGATCGACGTAGGTCCTGAACGTCGGGTCTTCCTTGGTAAAGCGGTTGAGGGCCTTTGCCATTTGATCCGCGGATTTCTTGTCTTTGGGGTTAATGGCAAGGGAGATGACCGGTTCGGGAACAAACATCGACGACATGGCGTAGTTGAGATTTCCCCCGCAGAAGGTGTCCCCCGAAGCGCAGTCAATGCCGAACAGGGCCACGATGTCGCCGGGGGCTCCCTCGTTGATGTCTTCCATGTTGTCGGCGTGCATGCGCACGAGCCGCCCGACCTTGAACTTTTTCCGCGCCCTGGTGTTGATAAGCTCGTCGCCTTTTTTAAGGCTTCCCTGATAAATGCGTACATAGGTCAACTGGCCGTACTGTCCGTCTTCCAGCTTGAAGCCCAGCGCGACGGTGGAGCTTTTTTCATCGGGGGAAAGTTCTTTCCGTTCTTCGCCCTTGTCAAGATCCAGGGCGTAGTTTTTCACTTCGGTAGGATTGGGAAGGTAGTAGGCAACCCCGTCAAGCAGGGATTGTATTCCCTTGTTTTTATAAGCCGATCCGACCATGACAGGAACGAATTTTTCTTCCAGCGTTCCCCTGCGGATTGCGGCGCGAAGCAGATCTTCGGGAATATTTTCTCCGCCGAGGAAGCGTTCCGCCAATTCATCGGAAAACATGGAGACGGCGTCTATAAGTTCTTCATGGTATTTTTCAGCCTCCGCCTTAAGATGGACGGGAATTTCCGCATGGCGGACTTCGGTCCCCTGATCGCCGTCAAAGTAGATCGCCTTCATGGTAACAAGATCCACGATGCCTTCAAGTTTGTCTTCAAGGCCTATAGGGATCTGTATCATCACCGCGTTAAGCCCCAGCTTTTCCCTCAACTGAACCTTTACCTTGAACGGATTCGCCCCCGTCCTGTCGCACTTGTTGACAAAGGCGATGCGGGGCACATGATAACGCTTGAGCTGCCTGTCTACGGTGATGGACTGGGACTGAACTCCGCCGACCGCGCAGAGTACAAGAATCGCGCCGTCCAGCACCCGGAGGCTCCGTTCAACTTCTATGGTAAAGTCAACATGTCCGGGCGTATCGATAAGGTTGACGATGTAATCTTTCCATTCCACCTGGGTTGCGGCGGATTGTATGGTGATCCCCCGTTCCCGTTCAAGTTCCATGTGGTCCATGGTGGCCCCCACGCCGTCCTTTCCCCGGACTTCGTGGATGGCGTGAATTTTGTTACTGTAAAACAGAATACGCTCGGACAAGGTTGTTTTTCCTGAATCAATGTGGGCGCTGATTCCGATATTCCGCATTCTGGTGATGTCAAATCCCATATTTCTTATTACTCCTTGGGGGGAAAATGCCAAAAAAGACTTCCGTATAGCGAAATATAGTAAGATTTTCCATAAATTGCAAGCCCCTCGCAAGGCGGCCACAGGCCGATATTAATTTTTTGTAGTTTCTTTTTAATTTTTGAATATAAGTTAACTAAACCTTTCGCAATGTTTGCTTTAGCTGTTTTTCCATACAATTCTTAAAACAGACGGCACGGAAGCGGCGCCGATATTAAAAAACAACCTCACAGGAGGGACTGTCATGAAAGAACACGAAGAAGAAAAAGAAATTGTTCTCTATGTCGAAGACAGATACGCACCCCTGAAGATTTCCGAAGATACGGAATATGTCAACGAAAGACCTGTCAATATTCTCGTAAAGATGGTTTTCCCGCCGTTTTTTCATCCGTACAGGTATTTAACAGACGTTCGTGTACCTCAAAGAAATTTCTGAAGCGGGCTATCTGAATCGCGGCATTTTGCCGGACATTGCCTGTGCGGCGGCCGGACTCTTGCTGAATTTTGCCATCTTTTTCATCATGCTCCGCATCTTTTCGAATTGTTTGATAAGCCGGGCGACTTCGGCGACAGAGGTTCCCGAACCGCGCGCAATACGGCTCCGCCGGGGGGGGCCTATAATCAGGTGGTTGGCCCTCTCCTTTCGGGTCATGGAGGAGAGGATCGCCTCCTGGGTTTTAAGTTCAGCCTTGTCTATGTCGTCTTCGCTGATCTGGCCCGCCATGCCCGGAATAAGATCCAGCATGGATTTAAGGGATCCCATCTTCTTTACCGATCTGAGCTGGTTAAGCCAGTCGTCCAGGGTAAAGTTTTCCTTCTCCATCTTTTTCTGAAGTTCAAGGGCTTCTTTTTGATCGATGACTTCCTGGGCTTTTTCAACAAGGCTTACCACGTCTCCCATGCCGAGTATGCGTCCGGCGATACGGTCCGGGTGGAAGCTTTCGAAATCTTCCGGTTTTTCACCGGTGCCTACGAATTTGAGCGGCGTTCCCGTAACGGTTTTAAGGGAAAGGGCGGCGCCGCCCCGGGCGTCGGAATCGAATTTGGTAAGGATGCAGCCGGTAAGGCCTATTTTTTCGTTGAAGGTTTTGGCGATTTCCGCCGCCGCCTGGCCCGTCATTGCGTCCGCCACCAGAAGAAGTTCATCGGGTTTCGACGCCTCTTTAAGCCGGGAAAGTTCGGCCATCATCGGTTCGTCGATCTGGAGCCGGCCTGTCGTGTCCATGATCAGGGTGTCGATCATGTTTTTCCTGGCCCAGTCCAAAGCGTTCCGGTAAACCTTTATGCTGTCCGCCGCGCCTTCTTCCCGGTAGACGGGAACGCCGATCTGGTTTCCCAGTACGGCAAGCTGTTCCGCCGCCGCGGGGCGCACCAGATCGCAGGCGGCGAGGAGGGGTTTCCGGCCTTCCTTTTTGAGCCGCAGCGCAAGGGTGGCGGAACGTGTGGTTTTTCCCGAACCCTGAAGCCCCAGCATAAGAACCGATGAAATAACATCGGGTCCGCGCAGCGAAAGATCCTGCTTTACGTCTCCGAGAAACGAAACAAGTTTATCATGAACTATTTTGACAAACTGCTGCCCCGGATCTACGGAACGGAGAACCTTTTCACCCTTGGCTTCTTCAACAGTCGAATTGACAAAACGGCGGACCACGCGGAGGTTGACGTCCGCCTCCAGCAAAGCCATCTTGATGGCCTCGGCCGCATCGTCGATGTTCTTTTCGGTAATGGACGACTTGCCGGAAACAAAGCGCATCGCGTCGGAAATCTTTTCCGTAAGCTTTTCAAGCATGGAAAAAGTATAGCCTTCCGGAGGGCAAAAGGCAACCGCGCGGTCTCCGGACAAATATAAAGGGGGGCGCATTTCCGCGCAGTCCTTGACGGCGGCGGCATCCGTGTCGCGCCCCCCTGCGGCCAAGCCCCGCGGAGCGGGTCTCGGCCTGCCCCAATAACGGCAGCCGAAGGCTGTGATACCGCCCGGTTGCCGATGGGACCGGCGCAAAAGACAGCCGCAGCTTAGCCGTCCGTTGCGCCGCTTTGTGAATGGGCATCCGCCCATAACGAGCCATTCGACATCCCGCCGCAGTCCGGCGAGGTCTTGCCACGGTCTCGGGCCGGTGTCAGTCACCTTTTTCCGGGCCTTACCTCGTTACGGCACGCCTTTCAGGCGGCCTTCAC
>JAITJV010000070.1 GCA_031278755.1 Treponema sp.
GGCAACGGGGTAAGCGAACTTATCACCATGTCCATGCAGAGCCTCCTGGATTCGGGGGATGAAGTCCTTGTCCCCATGCCCGATTACCCCCTCTGGACCGCCGCGATAACCCTTTCGGGCGGAACGGCCGTTCACTATATATGCGATGAACAGGCCGGCTGGAACCCTGATATTGACGACATTAAATCCAAATTATCGCCGCGGACCAGGGCCCTTGTGGTCATTAACCCCAATAATCCCACGGGGGCCGTGTACGACCGCGCCGTTCTTGAGGATATTGCCCGCATAGCCCGGGAAAACGGCCTTATTGTGTACAGCGACGAGATATACGACCGGATTGTCTACGACGGGGTTAAGCATACCCCCATGGCGGTTCTGGACCCTGAAATCTTTACAGTTACCTTTAACGGCCTTTCCAAGGCTTACCGGGCCGCGGGGTTCCGCGCCGGCTGGATGGGCCTGTCCGGCAGCAAAAAAGACGCCGCGGACTATATCGAAGGCCTGGAAATACTCTCCAATATGCGGATCTGCTCCAATGTACCCGCGCAGATGGGCATACAGACCGCTTTGGGCGGTTACCAGAGCATCAACGATCTGGTGCTTCCCGGCGGCAGGCTCCGCGAACAGCGGGATGCGGCGGTCAGCCTGATCAACGCCGTTCCCGGTCTGTCGGTGGTCAAGCCGAAGGGGGCCCTGTACTGTTTCCCCAAAGTGGACGTAAAGCGCTTTACTATTACCGATGATGAGCGTTTTATTCTTGATCTCCTCCGGGATCAGCACATTCTCCTCGTGCAGGGCACCGGTTTTAACTGGAACGAACCCGATCATTTCCGCCTTGTGTTTCTTCCCGACAGGGAGACGCTTGCCACCGCCGTTCAGCGTCTCGGTTCTTTTCTGGAACATTACCGGCAGGGCGCCTAGCGGTCCATAAATCGTGGTTTTTGCGGCGCAAAACCGGCGCGCGGCCGCCGGTTGTGTATCTGTCCGGAAAGCGGCAAAGCTCCCGGACGGCGCCGCCCCGGGCATAAAAAAAGACGATGCGCCTGGACGTCGAAACGCGCACCGTCTGATTATCAGGGGGAATTATCCTCCCGTTGTATCTATATATCGGCTCTATTTTTGGGGAACTTGAGGAAAAAGAGCTTGCGCCCCGTTCATTCAGTGGGGCAAAACCGACAGCGTATACGCCGCCGTTTCCGCCAGGGCCTGGTACAGTTTGAGGGAATATTCCAGGTGCCGTTGGAAGGAATCCCGGCGGAAGGAATCCCGCAAAACACCGGGTTCCGGTTCCAGTTCTTCCTCCGGCGGAAAGAGAAAGCCCGCCACATCCTTGACTTCGCTTCGGGCGATCTCCCGGTTAATCAGGTCTAATTCCGAAAAGATCGACGCTTTATCCGCCGTCTCCGGGCGTTCCAGAGCTTTTTCCGCTGTTTTCCGCCCCCTTCCGGCTGTTTCTTTTATCCGCCGCAGCCCTTCCAGAAGGGTTTTATTCGCCCCGTCGTACCGTTCCGCCCGTTTTGCGGATTCTCCGGGGTCGTAAAAATTTTCCAGGATGCGGCGGCTTACGGATTCCAGCCTGTCTTCAATCTCGTCCCGCCTTTCGGGAAGGGCAAGCAGCGCTTCCGGTTCGGCCCCGGCAAGCCCTTCAATGGCGATTCCGCCGGAAAAAAGGCGGTGATTCCGTATACCGGGGTGTTCCCTGAAACGGTTTTCAAACCAGGCCGCATAGAGGGAAAGCCGCCTGTCGGTAAGCACCTCTCCGCCGTCTCCGGAGCGGGTCCGGAAGGGGAAGCCGTCGCGGAGGGCCCTGACCGATCCTGTTTCCGCGGGGCTGCGCCTGCCGGCTTCGGCAAGGTTTTTTTCCTCAAAGGCCGCGCCCCGGTAGTGGGTTTTAAGCCCGGGGAAGGAAAGATCCAGGCCCGCGATCCAGACGTCCTCCGTTCCCAGTATGCGGGCAAAGTCCCAGGCCGTGGTGGCCACCGATCCGCCCGCCCCCAGCGCGCCCTTGGGATCGACGCGGTCTTCAATAAAGCGCCCCAGCGGGAAGAGGGAAGCGCAAAGATACGCTTCCCTGAAGGGAAAGCCGCCCGATTTTCCGGCCGTCTTTTCCGCGGCGCCGTACAGGACGGGAGGATAGACGGCCGATTCGGCGACAAGCCGGGTACGCGGCGACAGTACCCGGTCAAGGTGGCGGCAGTTCCAGAACTGCGGATCAACGACAAGGGCAAAATCCGGGCCGGTTTTTTTTTCGAGGAGAAACCGGAGGCTTGTATCAACGGCGACCACCATGCAGCGTTTGGCGATTTCCTCAAGGAGGGGTCCCGCGAGATCGAGCGAAGGTCCCGCGGCGGCAAGGAAAACGGGAATCGCGCCCTTTGGGGAAACCGCCGCTCCGGCAAAGCCCGCTATACCGGGAAGATCCCGTATGGCGCTCATATTCCGGGAAAGGTTGCGCACCCACCGTTTGCCGAAACGCGTCCAGGTGGCGCGGTTGACGGCGTCCCTGGAAGACCAGGCGCGGATCAGGTTTTCGACGCGGGAGTACCACGCCGGATTAAGATCCGCCAGCGTCCGGTTTTTAAGAAGCCCGGGTCCGCCGGATTTTTCATCTTTTTCCAGAAGGGAAAGAGCCGCGGCGGCGCCTTCGCCGTTTCCCCCGGCAATGAAGATTATTTTATGCGTTGAAAGCAGTTCCCGCAGATCACGCGCCTCAAGGGCTTTGCGCAGTACGGAAGGGTGGCGTTCTACAATGACAAGGGGCCGGTCCGGCATTGATCGGGCCGCCGCTTCGGCGCCGTAGCCCATGCCGAAACCCAGGACGACAAGGGGCGCGCCGGACTGTCCGTCTTTAAGGCTTCCGGCAAGCCGTTCCGCTTCACGCGCCGGATCCCGGGGCGAATTGACGTGCCTGCCGCGTATGATCATCGCGGGAACGCCGGACGCGGCTTTTTCGATCGTTATATCGGCGCCGTTTCCGGTCCATTCGTCCGTTTCCGGGCCGTCATCCGGATACGGCGCTTCAAGCTGTTCCGCAAGGCCGGGGTAATTTTTTTTAAGGCAGTCCCTGTTGAGTTCCCAGAAATTCACGGCCGGCCCCTTAACCGCAGGCGTCAATTTGAATCATTCCAGCTCTACCCTTATCACCGTATCAGGGGCAATCGGCGTTCCCGGCGGAGGACTCTGCCGCCGCACCCATCCGTCTCCCTGTATTTCAATTTGAAGATCGTCGCGGAGAAGCAGGGGAAGAAGGGCCCGCTTGGAAAGGCCTTCAAGATCGGGGACCGTATCGGCTATGACCGGGATCGTTTCCGGGGGAAGAGCCACCTGCGCGGGATGGGAGACCTGGGGATTTCTGCCCCGGGGTATGCCCAGATAATCGGTAAGTTCTTCCGCCGCTTCCCGTATGGGCGGCGCGGCTATACGGCCCCCGAAGTATTCGCCGCGGGGCTTGATGATTGCAAGGTAAAGAAGGAGGGAAGGGGATTCGGCGGGAAGGATCGCAAGACAGCTTGCGATAAAATCCGTTTCCGAATAGGAGCCGGTGCGGGGATCTATGATCTGGGCGGTGCCTGTTTTGACCGCGAGGGAAAGATCCTCCACGCTGGCCCTCCAGCCGGTCCCAATGCTGGAAGTAACGTCAACCATATAACGCCGCATGGCCCGGGCCGTTTCGCTTTTAAGAACACGGCGCGGAGGCGGGGATTCCACGGTACGGAC
>JAITJV010000092.1 GCA_031278755.1 Treponema sp.
GGAACGGAACATCAGGAGGGGCGCTTATGAGGACGCTTTTGCAAAGGCAAAGACCGTCGTAAGCGGGGAATATAAAACCGGCATACAGGAACACTGGTACGCCGAACCGCAGGGGGCGATAGCCCTGTATACCCAGGCGGGCGCCCGGATAACCATACGTACCGCCACCCAGTGGCCTTTCCATGTCAAACGCTCCGCCGCTTCCGTTCTTGATGTACCCCTGTCCCAAATTTCGGTAGAGGGCACGGCAATGGGCCTGCACATGGACGGCAAGATATGGTATCCCTCCCTTTTATCCTGCCATGCGGCCCTGGCCGCCTCCATCATGAAAAAAAACGTCAAACTTATGCTTACCAGAAAAGAGGATTTCTTTTTTTCACCCAAGCGGAACGGCGCGGAAATATACATACGCAGCGCATTGGGCGAAAAGGGCGAACTTTTGGCTATGGAGATCAATGTGGAAGTCAACCTCGGCGCACAGGGGGTTTTTACCGATGAAATTCTCGATCAAACCTGTCTTGGCGCATTGGGGATCTGTCAAATACCCTGTTTAAAACTGGAAGGAAAAGCGGTACGGACCAACCTTCCCCCGCAGGGGCCTTTTTCCGGTTTCGGCCTTGCCCAGGGTTTCTTTGCCATGGAACGGCATGTTTCCCAAATAGCGGATATGCTGCGGACCGATCCCGGAGAATGGCGGAAAAACAATCACCTGCGACGGGGCGGCAGTCTCGCCGTAGACGTTCCGGTAAAAGACCCCCCTCCGGTAGAGCGGCTTCTTGATACTGCCGCCGCCATAAGCGATTACAGCAGAAAATGGGCCAGCTATGAACTGCTCCGGCAGAGCAGAAAAGAAAACGGCGCATGGGAACGGGGAGAACCGCTCCGCGGCATAGGAATAGCCGCCGCGTGGCAGGGAAACGGCTTTTTGTATTCCGGGGACGGGGTCGACAAGGGGCTTTATGCGGTGGAATTAACGCTGGAAAAGGACGGCTCCCTTGAAATCAAAACCAGCATGGTTGCGTCAAACGACAATTACACCCGCATCTGGGGAAGCATCGCCTCGGAGATCCTCGCCATAGACGCGGGCATGGTCCGCATCATATCCGGACATACCGAACAGGCGCCCGATTCAGGTCCCGCAAGCCTTTCACGCAATATTGCGATCCTTACCAAACTTGTCGAAAACGCGTGCATAGCCATCAGAAAACAGCGCTTCCGGGATCCCCTTCCCATCACGGTCCGCCGCGGAAGCAGGCCGTCAAAGGGGATCATCTGGGGAGAAACCGGGGACAAGCCCCTGTATTTTGACAAAAACAGCCTGTCCCGCCTTTCCTGGGGGGCCGCGGTGGTGGAAGTGGAGATAGACCCGGTGGAATACACCCCCGGCGTGCGGGGCGTTTGGCTTGGTATAGACGGCGGAAAGATACTTCTGGAAGAACAGGCCAGGCGCTGCCTCAGGGCCGGGGTCGTCCAGGCTTTGGGATGGGCTTCCCTTGAACATCTGGAATACGCCGGGGGCCTCATAAGCGGCGGGCATACGGAGGACTACAACATTCCCGATTTGCAAACCATCCCGCCTGTCGGCATTGGTTTCCTGCGGAACGACGCGGCGGATCCCAAGGGGATAGGCGAACTTCCCTTTAACTGCGTTCCCGCCGCGTTCGTGCAGGCGGTCTCCCAGGCCATGGATCATCCTTTTACCGGCATCCCCCTCACCGCTCTTGATATATGGGAAGCGGGCAAACTCAAAAAAAAGGAATCTGCATTGTGACCATAGATTTTATACTAAACGGTGAAGACGTCGTTGTCAAAACCGACGCGGACGTCAGGCTCATTGATATACTCAGAAACAGCTTCGGCCTTTTGGGTGCGAAATGCGGATGCCTCAGCGGCAGATGCGGGGCCTGTTCGGTGATCTTCAACAGCGCAATAACGCAGGCCTGCCTCATACCCGCCTTCAGAATCAGGGGAAGTGAAATAATAACAATCGAAGGCTTTTCGCAGACCGATGAATTTCAGGATATAGTTTCCGGCTTTTCGCAGACCGCCCTTGAAAACTGCGGGTTCTGCAATAACGGCAAAATCCTCTCGGCCGAAGCCCTTTTGGAACAAAACCCCCGGCCTTCCCGGAAAGAAATATTATCCGGCTTCAGCGGCATACGGTGCCGTTGCACCGATCCCGAAAGCCTGGTGGCGGCGGTACAGCTCGTATCCGAGATCAGGCAGCGGAGGCTGTATGGCCGCTCAGCATGATCAGGTTTTTTTCCCCGCCACTTTTCAGGAACTTTTTTCTTCCTGGGCGCGGTTTCCCGAGGCCTTGCCCTTTGCCGGCGGCACGGCCTTTATATGCAGCCAGGGCGCCCATATCCCGAAACTTCCCCAAAGCATCCTTTCCCTTGATAAACTGGAAGAACTCCGGCGCATCACCAGGACCGAACTGTACCTGGAATTAGGGGCCATGGTAAAAATCAACGACGTCATACGTCTGGGAAAAATAGTCCCGGAAGCCCTGAGGCTCAGCCTTGAAGGAATAGGCTGCCCCCAGCTCCGCAGCCTTGCCACCATAGGGGGAAACATCTGCTTCCGGAACAGGCGTCTGGACGCCTCGGCCGCCCTGGCCGCCCTTGACGCGGCGTATGAACTGAGAAGCGCCCAAAGCACCCGCTGGATCTCCGCCGCCCGTTTCTCATCCTTCCGGGGGCTTCCCGCATTTAACCAGGGAGAACTCCTTACCCGTATACGGGTCCCCCTGGAACAATGGAATTATACGGCGTACCGCAAATTCGGAAATTCCCTTGACGACGGGGGAACCGTCGTTTTTATCATGAAAAACCGGAAAAATATGCTCGACGACATACGCATAGTCTTTGCCGGAAAGGGAATACTCCGGGATAAAAACAGCGAAGCGTCCCTCATAGGGAAACAGCTCCCCCTCAATATCAGGGAAACGGAAAACTTTATGGAGCGCTGGAAGGCCTTTATATCGGCGCTGGAAGAACCGGATCTGTTCACCAGGACGGGAATTTTCAATTTTGTTGAAACCTTAATCCTCAATCTGGCGGATTAACGGGGCTTTTCCAAAACCGGCCGGGTTTTGGAAACGGCTCTAACGGCTCTTGTTGCATTGAAAAAAAATCTCATAAATAGTATGTTCAATAATTGAACAACATACCCGCGGAATCATGGAGCGTGTTTCGGCCGCATGTGTTTCCCGGGGCGTAAGCCGTATAAAGGCGCCGTGCCTTTTTCCGGCCTGGCGCTTCATTTTCCCCGGCCGCCGCCGGGCGTCTCGCCGATTTTCCGGAAATTCAGCCGGAAGAGGTATATTTTTATCTTTTTATGAACGAATTCTTCCCCGATTCCGAATTTATCATCCTTGAAAACATTTACTGCTCGGGCGGAGATCTGCTCCATCAGCGGGATCTTGCCCGTATCGCAGGCGCTTCCCTGGGAATGACCAATTCCATCCTCAAACGGCTGGTCCAAAAGGGCCTTATTACCGTCAAAAAACTTAACAGCCGCAATGTACAATACGCCGTTACCCTGGAAGGGATCAACGAGATCCTCCGCCGGAGTTACCGGTACTTCAAAAGAACCATCAGGAACATCATTTTTTACAAAGACGCCCTTGATGAATACATTCAGCAGGCGAAACGGTTCAAAATCAACGCCGTACTTCTTGTCGGCATAAGTGATTTGGATTTCATCGTTGAACACGCCTGCCATCGTTACGGGATCAGCTTCCTCAAGGCGGTGGAGGCCCAAACAGCCCGCGAAGCGATGGGCGGCCATACGTTTACCATATACGCCGAACAAATTCCCGAACCGGCGGGGGCGGCGGCCAGGAAAGACGCCCTGTACCTTTCACGCATACTTTTGTCAAATCCGGCGGCGCCGTAAAAGCCGGACAGGGGAGCCATGAAAAAAGAATTTCTTTTTTCTTTCGCCGGAAAACCTTCAAAACTTATCATACAGGAAGAACTGCCGTCCCTTGAAAGCGTAGCGCGTGATATGGGCGGGGATTTTGCCGCCTTTCTTGCGGTCTGCGACGAGCATACCCTCCCCTTTGCGGAAGAAATAACCCGGGGACGCGCGCCCGTCTGCGTTCTTCCGCCCGGTGAAGAAGCAAAAACCTGGAATTCCGTACAGCGCATTCTTGCGGCCGCCCGGGAATCGGGGATTGGCAGGGACGGCCTTATCGCGGGCATAGGCGGCGGCGTGGTTACCGATCTCGCCGGTTTTGCCGCTTCCGTGTATATGCGGGGAACGGGCCTCTGCTTCGTTTCCACCACCCTTCTGGGCATGGTTGACGCGGCGACGGGGGGGAAAACCGGCTTTGACCTTTTCGGCGTCAAAAACCTTGCAGGGACTTTTTACCCCGCGGCCCTGGTTTACCTGCCGGTCCGGAGCCTGCGCACCCTGCCTCCCGCCGAATGGAAATCCGGCATGGC
>JAITJV010000132.1 GCA_031278755.1 Treponema sp.
CTGGTGAAAACATACAAGGATGGCCGTAAATTGTACGATATAGGGGCCAACCGTACCGGCTGGGTAAGGCTCTGTCTTTCCGGGGAACGGGGCGCTTCGGTACGGCTTGCTTTTGCGGAAGTTCTTGATGAGGAAGGGGAACTGGAACTGCGCCCCTTAAGGACTGCCAGGGCCGCGGATACTTACATTCTGCGGGGAGACGGCGTTGAAGAATATGCACCCCGCTTTACCTACCACGGGTTCAGATATTTTACCGTACAGCAGCAGGGGGATGTACACATAGAAAGTATGACCATGGAATTTGTCCGAAGCGATATGAAGCGGAATGCCGTTTTTCACTGTGAGGATGAATTCCTTAACCGTTTGGCGGATACCTTCTGGCATACCGATGCCTGCAATATGTTTAGTATCCCGACAGATTGTGCCCAGCGGGACGAACGGCTTGGCTGGACCACCGATACAACCAACCGCGTTGATGGCTGCATATATCATTTTGATATGGCGTCTTTTTTTAACAAGTGGCTCCGTGATATTTATGATACCCAGGATGACAATACGGGATATTTCGCGGATACGGCTCCCCACCGCTGGGGACGGCGTCCCTGTGACCCGATGGTAAGTACGCCGGCGGTACTTCCCCTGTTGTTGTACCATGCCTATGGAAATAGGCAGGTTCTTGAGCAATGCTATGAACCTTTAAAGCGTTATGTTAACGCCCTGCTTGTGGAAGCGGACAGCCTGATTGTTTCCCGTACCGGTTTCGGTGAATGGGCCTGTCCCATGGAGGAATGTTACCCCGAACTGAATGGCCCCGGTGCAATATCAAAGAACATAGATCCGGCAGCGATTTCTACCATATATTTTCGTTACTGTGTTGTTCTGCTTGCAAAAACCGCGGGGATTCTTGGAAAAGAAAAAGAGGCGGCCTATTTCCGGGATATGGCCGAATATATACGCAAGCGTTTTAACGAAGTCTTTTTTAATCCCGAAACCTGCCAGTACGATAAGGGAACACAAAGCGTCAATGCCCTTGCCGTTCATCATGGCTTTGTGGAAAGCGAATACCGAAAAAGAGTAGTGGAAAACATCGTCAAGGATGTCCGCGAAAAAGGCAATCATCTGAGTACCGGTAATATGGGTACCAAAGCGGTCATAGAAACACTCTGTAACGAGGGGTTTGACGATCTCGTCTATGAGATCATGACCAATCGTACATCTCCTGGTTTTGGTTATATGCTGGAACAGGGAGCCACCAGCATGTGGGAACGATGGGAAGCGGACAGGAACAATAACATCATGAATGTCCGGAACCATCCCATGTTTTCTCCCTGCTGTGTGTGGTTCTACAAATATCTGGGCGGGATAGGTATGGAAGAAGATACAGATGCCTTCCGGCGCCTTCTCGTTGCGCCGCATGTCCCCGGTAAGCTTTCCCACATAGAGGTATCTATGGAAATTCCCGCAGGGAAGCTTAGTTCAGCCTGGAACAAGACCTCGTCACAGTGTGTGTTTAATCTGGCAATTCCCTTTAATACGTCTGCAAGGGTTGTAATACCTCCTGTCATACCGGGAGCAAGAAACTTGTCCGTGAACGAACAGACGATCCGGTGTGAAAGAGATGAAATGGGTGGTTTTATTACCTGTGTTTCCGCGGGGAAATATGAATTTGTCCTATCGTAACATGTCTTGGTTTCTTTAGGTTTTTCCAAACTATTTCCTCCCTGTTGGCAAAACTGCCGTATATGTTATACTGGAGTTGTTTGACAACTTCGGTTATTAAACAAGTCCATTGTTTGCACCGCCATATCAGGAGGAAATCATGATCATTCAGATGCTTCATAATAACTGGAAAATGCGGAAAATTCCCGATAAGGATTATATTCCCGCAAGGGTCCCCGGTTCTGTTTACAGCGATCTTCTGGCCGCCAAAAAAATGGAAGATCCGTATTGGCGGGACAATGAGGACAGGGCTTTTGCCCTCATGGAAAATGATTTTGAGTACCTGGGCGTCTTTACCCCCGATCCGGCGCTTCTTTCATGCGGCAGGGTGCTGCTCCGCTGCGACGGGCTTGATACGCTGGCCGATCTTTACCTCAACGGCGAAGCGCTGGGTACGGCCTGCAACATGCACCGTATCTGGGAATTTGATGTAAAGGGCGGGCTTAAAAAAGGTGAAAACACCCTGCGCATTGTGTTTCATTCTCCCAACAAATTTGTCCGCGACGCGTACAGGAAAATACGGACCGACGGTTCCGGCGACTGCCTTGACGGTTTTCCGCAGCTGCGCAAGGCCCACTGCCAGTTCGGCTGGGACTGGGGCGCCAGGCTTCCCGACGCGGGGATCTGGCGGGACGTCAAACTGCTCGGCATTGACACGGCCCGTATTGACAATGTGTATATCACGCAGAAGCATAAAAAAGATTCGGTTGACCTCGGCTTTAAGATGGAACTGGATACGGGGGCAGGGCCTGTCGCGGCAGGGGGCGCAGGAGCGGGAATACGGGCGGGGTTCTCCTGGGCGGTGATCGTTACCGATCCAAAAGGAAAAGTTACACGGCATGAAAATTCTCCGGGAAAAATCACCATTCAAAAACCTGAGCTGTGGTGGCCCAACGGCTTCGGCGCCCAGCCGCTTTACACGGTAAAGGTTGTTCTCTTTTTCAGGGGCAGGGAAATCGACAGCCGGGAGCGGCGTTACGGACTGCGTACCATGACCGTGCGGAAACGGAAAGACAAGTGGGGTGAAAGTTTTGCCCATGAAGTCAACGGTACGGCGATTTTTGCGATGGGAGCGGACTATATTCCCGAAGACAATATCAGGAGCCGCATTACCCCCGAACGGACGCGGAAACTTCTGGAACAGTGTACCGCGGCAAATTTTAACGCGGTGCGGGTGTGGGGCGGCGGGTATTATCCTGACGACTGGTTTTACGATATCTGTGATGAACTGGGGCTTGTCGTATGGCAGGACTTTATGTTCGCCTGCGCGGTTTACGATCTTACCGAAGAATTTGACGCCAATATACGGGCGGAACTTGCCGACAATATCAAGCGCTTAAGACATCATGCGTCGCTGGGGCTGTGGTGCGGCAACAACGAAATGGAAATGTTTGTTGATCAGATGATGTGGGTAAGCACCCTTAAACAGAAAGCGGATTATATCAAGATGTACGAATACATCTTTCCCGGGATCATTAAAGACCTTGATCCCCAAACTTTCTACTGGCCGGCAAGCCCTTCATCGGGGGGCAGCTTCGACAAGCCCAACGATCCCGACAGGGGCGATGTCCACTACTGGGACGTGTGGCACGGGAACAAGCCCTTTTCCGATTACCGCAATTACTACTTCCGCTATGCGTCGGAATTCGGTTTTCAGTCCTTCCCGGCGCTTAAAACCGTTGAAAGCTTTACCGAAAGCGGAGACCGGAATGTCTTTTCCTACATAATGGAACGCCACCAGCGGAACAACGCCGCAAACGGGAAGATCATGAACTATATGTACCAGACATTCCTGTATCCCAACGGATTTGAGACCTTGCTTTACGCATCGCAGCTCCTCCAGGCTGAGGCGATCAAATACGGAGTGGAGCATTTCCGCCGCAACCGCGGCCGCTGCATGGGGGCTATCTACTGGCAACTCAACGACATCTGGCCCGTGGCTTCCTGGGCGTCCATCGACTATTATTTCCGCTGGAAAGCCCTGCACTATTACGCGAAGCGTTTCTTCCGGCCGGTGATGATTTCCTGCCATGAGGAAGGGATCCTTACCCAGAATCCAAACGCCAACCATCAGCCCCAGATAAAGGAAAAAATCGAAAAGAGTTTTAGATTATCCGTGGCAAACGAAACAAGGAAGGACGGAAAATTCACCGTAAAGTGGGAAATACGGGACAGGACGGCGAAGGCGCTGAGGGAAAAGTCCGTTCCCGTCACGGTTCCCGCCCTGACTTCGGTATGGCTCGACAAGGTGATGGTTCCCGGCATAAAACTTGACGATGAATATCTGAGCTACCATCTGTACGACGGCGGCGCGCTTGTTTCCGAAGGGACGGTGATCTTCTCCCTGCCGAAATTTTTCCACTGGGCCGATCCGAAACTTTCCTGCGCCGTGGAAGGAAATGTCATCACCGTAAAGGCCGCCGCTTATGCAAAGAGCGTCGAGATTCTCAACAGGAACGAAGACATGATCCTTGAGGACAATTACTTCGACATGAACGCCGGGACAAAAAAGGTAAAGATCATAAGCGGCAAACCGGAAGGTTTGAAACTTAGAAGCGTTTACGACATTAAGTAGCGTCTGTCCACAAAGCCGGTTGCTTTACGGACAGACGCTAAGCAGCGCCGCGCACTTACCGCGGCGATCATTCCTCAAAGATCGGCGGCGAGGCGGCCTGTTCAAAGATGTCTATTACCGTCTGGGGCGGTTCCTTCGTAATAAGGCTTATTACGGGGATAAAGATCGTTGATATGATAAAACCGGGCGCGAGGGAATAGACGCCCGTAGCCTGGCTTAAGGTGGCCCATTCGTTTCCGGAAGGTATGCAGATCACATATTCCCAGATTATTACCGCAAGCCCGCCCGAGATGATCCCGGCCGCCGCTCCGGGGATGTTGATCCGTCTCCAGTAAAGAGAGAACAGCACCAGGGCGCCAAAGCAGGAGCCAAATCCGGACCATGCGACCGACACAAGCGTCATGATGCTTGCGTTCTTGTCTATGGCTATGATATAGGCAATAAAGGATATAACCACAACCGAAACGCGGCTGAAGGTGAGAAAGTGCCTGTCCGAATATTCCGTGCGGGTAAACCCCCGGTAAATATCGTTGGCTATGGCCGATGCCGTTACCAGAAGCTGGGAATCGGCGGTGGACATGATCGCGGCGAGAACGCTGCAGAGAAAAATGCTTCCCGGAATCGCCATGGAAAGCAGACCGGAATCCATAAATATTTCTTTGACTGTTTTTACAAACATGCTTTCCGGATCATCAAGGCCGGGGATGAAAACTGAACCCGCAATGCCCATGAGTGCGGCGCAGCCGAGGGAAATGACGGTCGTAAGGCCCGCAATGATCACCGCGGGCAGTATTGATCTTTCATTTTTAACCGCCATGAAACGGGTAAGTATGTGGGGCATGCCGAAATAACCGAGGCCCCAGGCAAGCCCGGAAATAATTGATGCGGGGGAAAGCGGCTTGCCCGGTTTGTCCAGCAGTATATTGAAGAAGCCGGGATCGACGTTCCGGGCGATCCCGCGGAACCCTCCGGCAAGATAAAGGACGATGACGGATACCGTTATTATGGTGATAAGCATCAACAGCGCCTGAACAAGATCGGTCCAGCATACGGCGCGGAATCCGCCCAAAAAGGTATAGATCAGGATGATAAAGACGCCTATGAGCAGGGCGATCTGATAATCAACGCCGAAAACTTCGGAAAAAAGCGTGCCGCAGGCGACGAAACCCGAAGCGGTGTACAGGGTAAAAAAGATGATGATAAAAACCGCCGAAATAAAGCGGAGCAGGCGGGAAGAATCCCGGAAGCGGTTTTCAAAAAATTCCGGCATGGTGATTGAATATCCTGCGGTAATGGTGTAGCGGCGCAGCCGTTTTGCCACGACGATCCAGTTGAGGATTGTTCCCAGGGCCAGTCCCGCCGCGATCCATATCTGTCCCACCCCGTAGGCGTATATGGCGCCGGTAAAGCCCAGTATGAGCCAGCCCGACATATCGCTGGCATAGGCGGACAGGGCGGCGACGGCGGCGTTGAGCCGCCTTCCTCCGAGAAAATAACCGACAAGGCTTGCCGTTTTTCTGAAACAGAAAGCCCCGACAAGAATCAGAACGGCCATATAACACGCAAAGACGGCAATGGTGGCGATCATTTAAATTTTCCCTCGAATAAATATAACACGTTTTGTATAAATATTCAAAAATAATTTAAGGAAACCTCTAAAAACTTCAGTTTCTGGAGGTTTTCCCGCCCGCTAATAAGCCGAAAGAATTTCGAGCAGCCGCTCTTTGTTTATGGATCTGAGAAAGCTGGCAAGCCGCGGCCCCTGATCCTTGCCTATGAGCGCCTGATAGCTTGCCCGGAAAAGGGATTTCCCGTCAAGACCGGCTTTTTCAGCCGCTTTGTAGATTGCTTCGGCGCAGGATTTGTCATCGGCAAAACTTTCTATGGATGCGATGACGGCGTCCCGCAGTTCTTTTACGCCGGCGGCGAGTTCGGGGGGAAGGTCCGCCTTTTCACCCGGAGGCCGCAGGCGGAAACGGAATTCGTCCGGCGCGTATTCTTCCACCCAGTATTTTGCGCAAAGCGCCCGCGCCCTGACGGCCGGTATCTGGGCCGCCTCGGGGGACGGGCCTCCGGCGCCTTTTTCCAGGGAAGAAATTGTCCTGTCAATGTCGCCGCCGGCAATCTGTATCAGGCTGCAGAGGTGGCGGAAAGGTATCTGGCAGGGCATTACCGCAGGCATCGCCGTTTTTCCGCCGGGGGCGGTTTTTATCTGTGAAAGTTCGTATATGCGCTTTTCGCGGCGGTATACCGCTTCATCTTTGGCGTTTTCGATTTTCCAGGCTATGCGCTCGGTCTTGTCGTAGTCTTCGTAAATTTTGATGACGTCAAGATCAAATGAAATGGTGAATTCGGTATTGGGCCTGGTTCCGGCAAAAAGATAACGGGCCACCTCGGGGGTGTATACCTTAAGGACGTCGGCAAGATCCACGACGACGCCTGAGGAACTTGAGATCTTCCCGCCAAGGCCCTTGATGCCTATAAAGTCGTAGGGAAAAGTGACAGGGGCTTCCCGGCCGTATACTTCCCTGCACACATGGCGCGCGGTGTCGAAAGACCCGCCGCGGCTGTGGTGATCTTTTCCGGCGGGTGCAAAATCAACTTTTTCGTATTCCCACCTCATAGGCCAGTCCACCCGCCAGCCCAGCTTGATTCCCTTCGCCGCGCGTATGTCCACCGTTTCCCTGTGGCCGCACGCATTGCAATGATAGGAAAGCCCCCACCCGCCGTCCCATCCGTCAACGTCCGTTTCGTCTTTGCTGCATGAATCACAGAATACGCTCACCGGCCACCATTCGCCCTGTATCTTGTGTTCTTCGTCCCGGAATTTGTCCAGTATGGCTTTCAGCGTTTCGCGGCGTTCAAGGGCCCGCCTGATTCCGGCGGCGTAGGTTGAAGCGCGGTACCTTTCCGCCTGATAAAGAAATTCGGGATGTATCCCCACAAGGGGCAGCGTATTTTCAACATCGGCCTCGTGATGCCCCGCGTAGCTTTTATCGCGATCCCATGGATCGGGCACCATGGTGATGGGAAAGCGGAGGTACTTTTCAAGCAGCTCCCGTTTGGGCATGTTCTGCGGAACCTTGCGGAATACATCGTAGTCGTCCCATGAATAAATAAAGCGCACGTTCTTTCCCAGATCGCGCAACGCACGGACCACAAGATCCACCGAAATAATTTCGCGGAAGTTGCCTATGTGAACCGTGCCCGAAGGGGTGATCCCCGCGGCGCAGGTGTAGCGGTCCTTTTCGCCTTTCTCGCGTATTATTTTAAGCGCGGCTTCGTCGGCCCAGTGGGCGGCCTTGCCTGCCGCGCTTCGCTCCGCAGCGGCCTTGTTTGCCGCGGCGGAGCCGCGCTCCGCCGGGGTGTTTTCTTTGTTTCCCTTTCCCATTGTGCGGAAATTATACAGAAAGGGAACAGGCCGGGCAAGTGCGCGGCTTATCGGTTTGGCTTTGGCTTGAATGTGTTTTTTTCGGGAGAATATAATAGACTTGTGAGAGGACCGGTTGGTTTTCTTATATACTGCCGGACAAGGAATGATTGAATGAAGTACCCTGCCGGGGAAGCCTCCGCTTGAGTTTTGCGGCATGAGTCTTTACCGCCCCGTTTCTATCGGCCCGCTTGAATTTCCCGGCAATCTCTTTCTTGCGCCGGTGGCCGGTTTTACGGGATCGGCCTTCCGCG
>JAITJV010000146.1 GCA_031278755.1 Treponema sp.
TCCCGTATCCATGCTCAAAACAGGCTGAAAATAAGGAAATATTTGTTTCTCGCCCTGGTAATCCATTTTTTTGCCTTTTTTAAGCAGTTGTTGTTCAAAAACTGAAGTTTCTGAACAACTCTATTCATTTTCATTCAATTTTGTCAATCGACTTTAACCGCCGCCGCGCATAACCCGGCGGCGCGGCCGGTATAAAAAGATTGAAACCTTGCCTTTATCCCCGGAGAAGATTATACTTAGACCGGAGGAAAGGCTATGCGCGCGATTACCATGGAAAGGGTGGAAAAAACCCGTCAGGCGGTATTGGATACGGTTTGCAACGGACTGTTAACGCATGAACAAAAGGTGACGGGCCTTGAGCGGCTGGCTGAATCGCTTATAGAAGTTATCGATCTTCCAAAGGACTATCTTCGCCTTAAGGACGCGGGAATTATTTGCGATTTGGGGGAATCGAACTGCCCTCCGCGGCCGCGGTATATTGTGCCTGATTACGCAAAGCTGTTCCGCGGGGGCTGTGAATTTCTGGAGCTTGGCCCGCCTTCGGATTTGGAAGAGGCGCTGAATGTACTTTCAATTTTTATGCGCCATGTTCCGTCTGTGACAAACTTTCCGGTTTTTATAGGTTTTTTGGACAGGCTGCTTGAGCCTTTTGTTCTTAAGGAAAGCCGCGAGGCTGCAAAGAAAAAAATAAAACTTTTCCTCCGCTATGTGGACAGGACGGTAACCGACTCGTTCTGCCATGCGGATATAGGGCCGGAGGACAGCCTTACGGGCCGTCTTCTTCTTGAATGTGAAAGGGAAGAACCTAAAAGCGTTCCCAATATCTCTTTCCTCTACGATCCCGGTACAACCCCCGAAGAGTACGCCCTTCTTGCCGCCGGGACCGCCCTTGTCAGCGCCAAACCCAGCTTCGCGAATCATGGCATGTTTCTTAAGGAGCTGGGGCCTGATTATGCTATAGCAAGCTGCTACAACGGGCTTCTTGCAGGGGGCGGCTCCTACACCCTGACGCGGCTGCGGCTTGGGCATCTTGCGGAAACCGCGAAGGACCTTGCGGGTTTTTGGCCTGCTCTGGAAAGCGCCGCCCAAACCATGATGGCGTATATGGACGCCCGCATCGCCTTTATGGTGGAAAAATCGGGCTTTTTTGAAACGAACTTCCTCTCCAAAGAAGGCTTTATACACAGGGATCGTTTTACCGCGATGTTCGGCCTTGTGGGGCTTGCCGAATGTGTAAACACCCTCATTGAAAAATCCGGTAAAAAAGACCGCTTCGGCCGCAGCGCGGAAGCGGACCGGCTTGGGATCAAAATAATGGACGCCCTGGATGCCGCCGTCAAAACCCGCCGCAATCCGTACTGTGAAGCCACGGGCGGCCGTTTCCTCCTCCACGGCCAGGTCGGCATAGATTCCGATGCGGGCGAAAGCCCCGCGGCGCGCATTCCCATCGGCGAAGAACCGGAAGAACTGACCGATCATCTGATCCAGTGCGGCCTTTTTCACAAGTACTTTCCTTCGGGGACCGGAGACGTCTTTACGGTGGAGTCTACCGCCGGCAGAAATCCGGCCTATGTGCTTGATATGGTGAAGGGCGGATTCGCCAAAGGCGGAAGATATTTTTCGATCTACGGAAGCGATTCCGATGTGATACGGGTAACAGGCTATCTTGTAAAGCGTTCCGAGATGGACAAACTTTCAGACGGCAAAAACGTGCTGCAGAATACAACGGCCCTCGGCCTTGGTTCCGCAAGAAACGGCCGCGTCCTTGAAAGGAAGAGGCGGTGAGTGAAAGGGCCCCGGTAAACCGCATCCTGCGATCCAGCATTGTCGACGGCCCGGGAAACCGGGCCGCGGTTTTTTTGCAGGGCTGCAACTTTGACTGCGTGTACTGCCATAATCCCGAAACTATTGCTCTTTGCAATTCCTGCGGCAGGTGCCTTGCGGTTTGCCCGGCGGGCGCGCTGTCTGAAAATGCAGGGGGCGTTTTATGGGAAAAGGAGCGATGCCTCTTCTGTGACGCCTGCATCAGGACATGCCCCCGCAATTCAAGTCCGCGGACGCGCTTTCTTACCGCGGAAGAAACAATCGCGGAAATCGATCCTGTCCTTCCCTTTATACGGGGCCTTACCGTTTCGGGCGGGGAATGCACCCTCTACCCCGCTTTTCTGCAGGAACTTGGGGCGCTGGCAAAGGAAAGGGGCCTTAGCTTCTTTCTTGATACAAACGGGAGTTACGATTTCAGCGGCAATACCGGGCTTTTGGAAATAACCGACGGGGTCATGCTGGATGTAAAAGCCGATCCTGACAATACAGAGTACAAAAAAGTTACAGGGCGGAACGGATACGATACACTGGGCTTTGGAGAATTTCTTGCGCGGAAGGGAAAGCTCTTTGAATTCCGCACGGTGGTCAGCCCCGGCCTTTTTAACGCCGCCGCGCTTGTGGACAAGGCCTGCCGCCGTATTAAAGGCGTAGATCCGCGCATTCAGTATAAACTGATCCGGTACCGTCCCGTAGGGGTAAGGCCGGATAAAGCGGCAAAGCTCGCTGTTCCCGGCGATTCCCTGATGGAAGAACTCGCAGGGATCTGCGAAAGCTGCGGCATAAAGGCGGTGATCGTATGAAGATAACCGTGATAGGCGGGCTGAACGTGGATATAGGCTGCGTTTCCCTTAACGCCGTGCGCAGGGCCGATTCCAATCCCGCCAGGGTCCGCATGAGCGCGGGCGGGGTGGGCCGTAATATCGCGGAAAATCTTTTGCGCCTTGGAGCGGACACGGCTTTTATAAGCGCGGCCGGCGACGATGGATTCGCCTCTTTTCTGCGGGAACGCATGGCCGTCATTGGGCTTGATTCTTCGCGCCTTATCGTCCGCCGCGGCATGAGTACGGGATTGTACGTCCTTATCCTTGAACCCGCGGGGGAACTTTTTACCGCGGTAAACGACATGGAAGCGGTTGAGTCAATAACGCCCGCGGATCTGGAACCGTTCAAAAAAACCGTAACGGCGTCGGACCTCGCCGTTCTTGACGCGAATCTTCTGCCTGAAACCCTTGAAGCGGCCGTGCGGATCGCGGGCGGCGTCCCGCTCATGGCCGATGCGGTATCGGCGGAAAAGGCGAAAAGACTTGCGGGAATTCTCCCCCGGCTTGCAATCCTTAAAACAAACCGCGCGGAAGCCGAAGCGCTGGCAGGTTTTCCCGTTGATACCGAAAAGAACCTGCGGGAATGCTGCCGTATACTTTTGGGGGCGGGGCTTGGTGAAATTCACATCACCCTTGGAAAAGACGGTTACTGCTGCGCGTCAAAGGACGGCGTGTTTATTCAGCCTGCCCTGCCCGTGAAACTTATGGACGTCAACGGAGCGGGAGACGCCTACACCGCCGGGGCGGCCCGCCATTTCTGCGCCGCCGGACGCGAACACGGGACGCCGCCCGGCGCGCCCCATGCGTCCGATGCCGCGGCCCGCGGACTTTTCGGCGCCGCCTGCGCGGCCATAACGTCGGAACATCCGGGCGCCGTATACGACGAACTGACCGCGGAAAAAGTCCGGGAACGCATAACTTCACAAAAAAACGGAGAAAGCAATGAGCGCGTATGAAACATACCTTGACGTACAGCCTGAAGTAAGGGAAGCCCTCGACGGGGGAAAGCCCGTCGTCGCGCTTGAATCAACGATCATCTCCCACGGCATGCCCTATCCCGATAACCTTGAATGCGCCGCCGAATGCGAGAAGATCATCCGCGATCACGGAGCGGTTCCCGCAACCATCGCCGTTCTTAAAGGCAGGGCGAAGATAGGCCTTTCAGGCGGCGAGCTTTCATACCTTGCCGAGGCAAAAGGCGTCGTAAAATGTTCGCGGCGGGATCTTGCCTATGTTTTGGCCAAGGGTTCCGACGGCGCGGCAACCGTAGCGGCGACCATGATCCTTGCAGACAGGGCGGGCGTGCGGTTTTTTGCAACCGGCGGCGTCGGGGGCGTTCACCGCGGCGCGGAATCTTCCATGGATATATCCGCCGACATGACGGAACTCGCCTCCACAAACGTGTGCGTGATCTCCGCCGGCGTCAAAAGCATCCTCGACATAGGCCGCACCCTTGAGTATCTTGAAACGCTGGGAGTTCCCGTGATCGCATTCGGACAGGACCGCTTTCCCGCCTTCTACACCCCCGACTCGGGTTTTAACGCGCCCCTGCGCCTTGACAGCGCGGAAGAAGTCGCGCGGATGATGAAGATAAAGTGGGACATGGGGCTTTCCGGCGGCGCGATCATAGGCAACCCAATCGCCGGCGTATACGCCATGCCGCCTGAAAAAATCAACGCCGCCATCGAACAGGCGTTGAAACAGGCCGCCGAAAAAGGGATCACGGGAAAGGCGGTTACGCCCTTTCTGCTTGACGCGGTAAAGACCATCACAGGCGGGGAAAGCCTTGCCGCAAACATGAGGCTTGTCTACGGAAACGCCGCCCTGGCCGCGGATATTGCCGCGGCGTATACACAAATAAACGTCAGGGGGAAATAAAAAACCTTTCCCCCGCCTGAAAAGCCTTTTGCAGACGGCTGTCCCACCGGTCTTTACGGCTTTCAAGTTCCCTGGACGTACCGTCAAGGATCAGAAGCTCTTTTTCCTTTACGCGGTCAAAGAACCGATCCTGCAGCATGACGCGGTTCACGGCCTCAAGCAGGCCTGTACGGTGAAAATATTCCATGGTATTGCCGGCGCAGCAGATCGCAAGGCCTTTTTCCAGCCGCTTCATTGTCCGGCCCGGTTCGCCGGATTCGGCTTTGTCGCCGTAGGCAAAACCGTAGGTCCATACGCGGTCAAACCAGCCCTTGAGCTTTGCGGGAACATCGGACCAGAAAAGGGGGTATATAAAGGCTATGCCGTCCGATGCGTTTATCTTTTCCTGCTCGCAGACGACGTCGGGGGGAACGGGAAGATCGCGGCGGTAAAACGCTTCGCGCCGGTATTCGGCTTCGCTCAGGTCCGTCCTGAAATTCATCCGGTAAAGGTCGGAAATGACGGCGCCATGGCCGGAACGTTCAAGGCCCCGCATGAAACTATCCCGTACATGGGCGGTAAACGAGTCTTCGGAGGGGTGCGCATAAACGATAAAAACCCGCATACAAGGATTATCCCGTATTTGCGGGAACTTTTCTTGCCTTTACACCTTTTTTTTGCGATATTTAAGATATAAACACAAAAAGGCGGGAATATGTCCGAGCAAAGTTTAGTTCCTATTGAACAAAGTCTGCCCCACAAACTGCCCCTGGTCGCTCTTATGGGACGGCCGATTTTTCCGGGAATCTTTACCCCCATCATGATAGGGAACCCCGCGGATGTAAAGGTCGTTGACGACGCGGTGTCGGGCGACGGGTTTATTGGGCTTGTAATGCTGCAGAATGAGACCGAAACGCCCTCCATTGGGGATTTGCACAAGGTGGGAACCGCGGCGAAAATTGTCAAAAAAATCAACCTGCCCGACGGCGGCGTCAATACGTTCATTTCCACCCTGCGGCGTTTCAGGGTAAAGAAGGCCCTTCATCCTTCAAACCCCATAGTGGCGGCGGTGGATTATCTTGAAGACGAAGAAGACGAGACCGCCGAAGTCAAAGCGCTGACGCGGGCGCTGATAAGCGAGATGAAACAGATCTCGGAGAACAACCCCCTCTTTTCCGAAGAGATGCGGCTTAACATGATCAACATCGATCATCCCGGCAAGATAGCCGATTTTATCGTCAGCATTCTTAACATAGACAAGACGGAACAGCAAAAGATACTTGAAATCCTCAATGTCCGCAAGCGCATGGAACAGGTGCTGGTGTTTATCAAAAAAGAACAGGAGCTTCTGCGCATACAGAAGAAGATCCAGAAAGAGATAAACGAAAAAATCGAAAAGTCCCAGCGGGATTATTTCCTTAAGGAGGAACTCAAGGCAATCAAGACCGAACTGGGCATGACTACAGACGCAAAAAGTTCCGATTACCAGCGCTTCAAGGAAAAACTGGACGCTTTTAAATTTGAAGGTGAAATCAAGGAGACCGTGGATCAGGAGCTTGAAAAATTCAACCTTATGGAACCGAACTCCGCGGAATTTATCGTTACGCGGAATTACCTTGACGTGATCGCCGCCCTTCCCTGGGGCGAACCTGTTCCCGAACGTTTTGACCTTAAAAAGGCGACGAAAATTCTTGAAGCGGATCACTACGGGCTTAAGGATGTAAAGAGCCGGATCGTGGAGTACCTTGCCGTGCGCAAACTCCGTGCGGA
>JAITJV010000207.1 GCA_031278755.1 Treponema sp.
CGCGCCTTTGACAAAGGCGTCAACGGTTTCCCTGGAGATGTCCGCCCATACACCCGCGATTATCTTTTCCGCGTCGTGCCGCGCCAGCTTTCCTATCTTCACCATAACGCCGACCCTGCTGATAAGCTGCTCATGGTCTTTGTGGAGGGCCCTGAGCTTGTACTCCAGCGTGGGAAGGCCCACCAGCACCACCCCGGTAGAGGCCTTGTCGTTGATTATCCGGCGGACAAGCTCCAGGGAGCCGTCCGAAAGATAATCCGCCTCGTCTATGAGGATAACCGTGTCCCTGTCCCTCAAGGCCCCGATAACCCGGTCGATAACCGCGTTCATGCCCCCCTTGTCTTCAAGGCCCAGGGCGTGGGCGACCTCGTTCATCAATACGACCTTTGAGAAACTCGGGTCCACGTCAACCAGGATGGCCGAGTGGCTCTCCTTCACGTACTGCCTCAGCGCCGTCGTCTTCCCGGTTCCCGCGTCCCCGATGATCACCGCTATGTCGGCCCCGTCCTGCGCCATGGCGATAGCCTGCCGCACCTGGTCCATCGTGGCGGTCTCGGCGGTCGGCACCTCTATCATGGACAGCCGCCGTTCGCCCCTTTTAAGCCAGGCCTCGATCTTTTCTTCCAGAGTCTTGACGTTGCCGTTGTAGGTGCGGCTCTTGTACATGGAGATAACCGTCGCCGAATATCCCATGGACTGCGCCGCCTGGCTCTGGCTGATCCGCTTCCCTTCTTCCGCCGTGCCTACCACGGTGAAAAACCGATCGTACAAAACTTCGTTGTACCCGCCCTCTTTCTTTTCGCCCATACCCCGCTCCTTCGCCCCTCCCGGGGCCGCCGGTACTATTTCTTTAAACCCCCAAAGCGTAATACGCTGTCTTTGTCCCAAAACGTCCGCTTGCGCGGATGTATCACACTTCGGAGGGTAAAACCCATGTCAATCTATAACACTTCCGACACGCCTGAATTCGTCAGGGAAGAATCACTAAAACTGTTTATCTCCGCCGTCCGGGCCGCGCCGGATTCTTCCCCAAAAAATCTCCCTGTCGAAGAACTCGTAAAATACATGATCGAAGGCTCACAGGCCCTGGCCGATTATGTATTAACCGGAAAGACGGATTAGTTTCTGTCTGCCCCCCGTCTTTAACGGCCCCTTAAAACCTCGCCAAATAACCCTTTGCGTTTCTTTTGGGGCCCCGCCTCCGGCGTTACCAGCGTAAGGCCGGGGGACGCGTCCGCCGCCATGTCTTCCCCGCCGGCCGCTTTCAGCGCCGTTTGCCCGGCTTCTTCATCCCGCAGTTCTTCTAACCGCGTCTTCCTGTCCTTCCCGATCTCGTTCAAGTCCTCCCGCTCTTTCCGCAGGCGCTGCCTTTGGGCTCTCCGCAGGCGGTTCAGCCGGCGCACGTTTTCTTCTTTGACGCCTGAGTCTTTTAACAGGTTGTAATCGGCGTCATACATATACGATCCGGTTTTAAGATCAAAAATGTACCCCGTCCCGATGTCGTCTATGCTTATCCGCAATTCCACTTTCTGCCCTACAATGAGTCCCATTTCTTCGTTAAAGTACCATCCGCCGCCGGCCTCTACGCCGTTCCTTTGTACCGTGCAGACCTCGCGCCGCGTCCAGACGTACTTCCGGTACTCCTCCGGTATGTCCCGCCTCTCGCGGCGGTTCTCCGCGAAAACCGTGTCCGGAGTCTTGTGGTCCATGCCCCGGCCGCCGTGGCGCCATTTCGTGTTGTACCACTTCACAAACTCCGCGAATATCGCCCGTACTTCCTCTATCGTTGGAAGTTCTTCTATCGGTATCTTTTTCTTCCCGTCAAAACTGCCCCAGTAAAGCTTTAATTCGTCGATCCGGTTCGCCGTGTTGGAACCTGTATAGCTTTTAAACGCCTTGTCATGCTCCCCGGAAAGAAAACCGAAAAACCTTTCTATCGGCTTCGACTGCCCCCGGTAAGGCGTACAAAACTGTACGGCCGTCCCCATGTCCCCGGTGATGCTGCTGATCTCCCCCTTGTCCCGCTTGCCCGCCTTGCGGTGCTGCTCGTTCCAGGAGTCCCCGGCAAACCAGTAGCTCGAAAAGTCCTTCCCGTTGTCCACCAGAAACGCTTCCGGGCAGCCGTATTGTTCCGCCATCATTTTCGTCGCCCGGATAATCGTTAACGTGGAGGGAACCTCGTCTATATGCCAGCCCAGGATCTTCCGGCTCCTCATGTCGGTGATGCAGGTCAGGGACAGCCGGACGATATGCCATTCATCGCCCCGCTTTACCCGCGAAACAAAGTCAAAGGTTTTGTGGTCTGCCACCGCTACCTGCATAGAGTAATACTGGGTGTAATCCCGCTCCAGGTAAGGCTGGTAATGATCGTTAAAGTATTTTTCCCCCCGGCGGAAATAGTCCCTGATTTCCGCGCTTATCTCGCAGCGGACGTAGCGGCAGAGCATGGTGTAATTTACCCGGACGTTTTCCTTTTCCTCCAGTTTTCTCTGTACGCTTCTCAGGCTGTATCTGTTTCTGTTAAGATAGTGAAAGCGGATGAGCCCTTTTATGGCCGGGTCCAGGCTCGCCCCGTGGCCGCCGCGGCGGTGGTCGTACCGGGGGGCCAGGCCGGGAAGCCCTGATTTTTCGTAGCACCTGAACCAGCGGCTCAGGGTGCTGTCCGTGAGGGTGTCCCCTATCCGCGACCGGGTGTCCGGGAGGATATGGCCGGCGGAATAGGCGGCGACGAAGTCAAGCTGGGTAAGGCCCGAGCCCCGCCACGACAGGATTACTTTTTCCCGCAGCCGGGCGGTTTCCCGGTCGGTTTCGTGGAGCTTTTCCCAGGGCTTGACGGCGGGGTCGGGAGGGGATTCGGGCTTTAAACCGGATAACAGTTCCGCTTTAAGCTGATCTAAAGTAATGTTCCTGCCGGCGGCGTAAGCCCTCTGAATGTCTTCCGGAAGGTTCGCCAGATGGTAGCGGCGCTCCTTCCCTCCCCGCGCCTTGTAATTGCGGTAGGGCCAGCCTTCTTTTTTAGCCCGGATGTTGGCCGGACGCTTATCTTTGTAAGATAATAATTGAGCTATATCATTAGCAGTCAGCCACCAGTCCGTCATACCTTCTTTCCCCTTCATTCCGAATCCACCCAAAACAATCTGCCCCGCCCGGTCGGTTTCCCGAAGGCGGGGGCGTCCCCGGCCGCCTCTCCGCCCCTTTCCCCTTCCATCGGCTCCGTTTCCGGCGGCCTCTCTCCCGCCGCCCGGTCTATGTACACTTCCAACAGGCGTTCGCACTCCGCGTCATCGAAAAGAAAACCGCCGTCCTTTTTTTTCATGCGGATAAGGCCGACAGGATCCCTGCTGATATCCGGGCTAATCATCTTCTTTGCGTTATTGCTTCACGGGAAGCGTTATCACGCCGCCGGCGGGATTAAGCGGCAGGTAGGTGGACACCTCGACGCCGTTCCAGTTCCTCGCCCTCTCCAGTTCTATTTCCAGTTCCCGGAGCCGTATTTCCGTTTGCAGGTTTTGCGCTATAAGCTGGTTGTACTGCCGGACGCCCTCGCCCTCGGCGATCTTCGCTTCCCGCTCCGCGTTGGCGCGGACTACGCGCGCCTGGGCGTTTAGCTCCGCTTCTTTGAGATCCCCCTCCGCTTTGGCGATCTGCGCCTTGGCCTTGGCCTCCGCCTCTATAGCAAGACGGCGGTTTTCCTGCTCCGCTATATTGGCCTGCTGTTCCGCCTGGCGTACCCGCTGCGCCGCTTCCATCGTCGCGTTGATCTGCTTGTCAAAGTCCGGGCTCCAGTCAAAATTACTGATATTAAGCTGCGTTATTTTTAC
>JAITJV010000211.1 GCA_031278755.1 Treponema sp.
TTGGCCAATTTAAGCATCCCCTACTTGTGCCTGCGGCGGAGCCACACGGCTATACCGAATACAAGAACACCCAAAGGAAGAAGAACCACAAAAACAAGGCCCAGAATCAGCACCACGCCGGCGGTAACACCCAGTTCCGTAAAGCCAAGCGTCTTATCCATTACATAGATGCGGTCTTCCCTGCCCGCCAGGGTTCCAAGAAGTTCAAGAAAATAACTTGAATTTGCGATGTTGGGACTTTCCAGGAAAACCTGATCCACAGCCCCCAGGGAGCCTGAAACCAGCACATGATTCTTGACAATGTCCCCCGTGATATTGTTCCGCATGGAAGTGCTCAACACAAGAACAGGCACGTTCCCAACCATGGCCTGCGCGTCGGGAGTCCAGTCCGGCTGAGCGTCGGCGGGAAGTATACCGGACGCGGGCGAATAGCGGACCAGGGTTTTTACCGAACGGTAGCGCCGGGCTTCAAAGAGAATGCCAAGCGGCCGGGACTGGGGAATAACCGGCTGGAGGCCCTGCTGCGCCGCGGTTCTTGAATACGTGTCTTCGGCAAAATCGCAGAGGGCGATAAAAAGGGAATTAAAAAGAATACGGTTCCGATCGGTTTCAAAAACTATTCCCGTCTGCGCTTCTATGCCCCATTCCGCAAGAAAAGATTCAAGATTAGGCTGGGAAGGCTGGGCGGAAGACGCAAGGTAAAAGAGAACGCGGTCGGCGCCTCCTTCAAGAAAAGCATCAAGTTTCCGGGTCTCAACGACGGAAAGATCCCTGGCCGGGGAGGCAAGGATCAGCACGGACGCATCGTCGGCGATTTCCTCGGTGAACAAATTCTGGTTTATCACTTCCCACGTGTTAAGTTTTAAAAGATCAAGGAAAGGCGTTATGTCTTCTTCTCCGTGTCCGCCCAGAACCGAAACCTTGGTCACCTTTTTACTTGTGATTGCAAGAAGAGCCGAAGTCATGGCCTGCTCCGCCTTGGACGACGACACATAGCTTCCGTAATATTCACTGCGTATATTGAACAGATCCGATGATGAAAGAACACGGTGCTTCTGCCCCGAGGCGACAAGGATGTCGTTTATCTGGAGGGCCGCATCAGGATACCGTGAATTGAAATTGGGGTTCCGCAGCAGATCGATGTAGGAAAGATGCACCCTGGAGGAAAGCTGGGAATACTTGCGTATCACCTCGTTGGCCTGGACAAAGTATTGGGCCGGGGACGACGCGGTAAAACGGTCTTCCGTGTTGAGCACAAAGATTTCAACATCTTCATCCAGCGAAGAAAGAAAGTTTTTTGTATCCTCTGAAACTTCAAATATCTTGTTTTCCGTCAAGTCTATGTTCAAAGGATACTTGTTGAAGAGCGCCGTTACCGCCGTATTGAGAAGGACGATGAAAGCGATCACCGCCGCGGTGATGACTGTGGATAGAATTCCGAAACGAAAATTCCTGCGTTTAAAAATATTCAGCATATCATATCCTTTTCTTGCAAAATTAGCTCCATCTTCTTTTTTCCAGTACACGCGTGGTCAGGAAAAGAAAAACAACACAGACGCTTGCAAAATAAAAAAGATTGGCAAGCCCCAAAAGGCCGTTGGTTATCGGAGTATAGCGCCTTATCAGGGAAAGCGAACTTATAAAGGACGCGATCGTCTGATTGGGAATTATCTGGGGAAGCGAATCCAGAAGGAGTATGGCAAGCATGACCACAAAACCGCCTATGGCGGCTATAGCCTGGTTTTCCGTAAGAGATGAAATAAACTGGCCTATGGAAATAAAGGCGAATCCCAAAAGGAGCAGCCCTATGTAGTTCCCCCAGATAGCCGTCCAGTTCATCCGCGCAAGGAAACTCAGCACCGCGGCGTAAACCAGGGTGACGCTTATACCCGCGACATAAACGATCACCGCGGCAAAGAATTTACCGGCCACTATACCCCCGAGGGTTATGGGCGCGGTCAGCAGGGCCTGATCGGTTTTGTGCCGCCTGTCCTCGGTCATAAGCCGCATGGTAAGGATGGGCGTAAGAAACATGATGATCGTCATCAGAATCTGAAACACCGGGGTCAGTACGGACGAATTGGCGAGCAGCACGCCGAAAAGAAGAAAGTACCCTGAAAGGAGGTATATAACCCCCAGGTACACATAACCTATGGGTGAACTGAAATACGCGGAAAGTTCCCTTTTTATAATCGCGGTCATGCTTCGCCTCCTTCACCGTCTTCGGCGCCGGGGCTTTCACCGCCTTCGCCGGCCGTTTCGCCGCCTGCCGCATCCCCGCTTTCGGAGCCGGCAAGGACGGAAACGGCGGAACTGTCGCCCGCGGTGAGCCTCAGGAACACGTCTTCAAGCGACATTCCGCTCTGTCTGAGGGAAAGGATGGGCCAGCCTTTGTCCGCAAGAACGCGGAAAAGACCGCGCCTTATATCACGGCCTTCTTCGCTTTCCAGGATGAATTCGGCCGCTTCCCCGGCTTTGGCCGTCAAAACCGCGGATTTCATCCCCGGAATTTCCCGGAGTTTTTGCAGCACAGCTTCCTCCGGCCCGTCAACGGAAAGAAGGAGCCGCGCGTCCTCGGTCTTTCTGGACAGATGTTCAGGCGTATCGTCGGCAATAAGAACCCCGTTGTCGATGATGATAATCCTGCCGCAGACGGACTGTATCTCCTGGAGTATATGGGAAGAAAAAATCACCGCGCAGCGTTTTCCCAATTCTTTAATAAGGCTCCGTACTTCAAGGATCTGCTTGGGATCAAGCCCTACGGTAGGTTCGTCAAGAATAAGAAGCCCCGGATTCCCCAGCATGGCCTGCGCAAGCCCTACCCGCTGCTGATAGCCTTTGGAAAGGTTCTTTATAAGACGCTTCCTTACATCGGAAACACCCACCGCCTCGCAGATTTCGCCTATGTGGGCCTGTTTGTCCATCCGGATTTTTTTAAGGCCGTATATAAAGGAAAGATAATCATCTACCACCATATCCGGATAAAGGGGAGGATGTTCCGGCAGATACCCTATCTGTTTTTTGCACCCTATCGGATCATCCAGAATTTCCCGGCCGTTCACCGTTACGGTCCCCGCGGTAGACGAGGTATAGCCGGCGATTATATTCATCGTCGTCGACTTTCCCGCCCCGTTGGGACCGAGGAATCCGAGGATCTCCTGATCCCCTACGGTGAAATTGATGTTGTCCAACACCTTCCGGGAGCCGTAAACTTTTGTTACACCTTGTACTGTTAACATGTATATGCTCCGTTTTTCGTGAATACATAAGCCTGTTCCAAAACCAACCGGGTTCTGGAACAAGCTCATATAATAATAAAAAAAAGACGGATTGGCAAGCGTGCCGCTCAAAAATGAAGATACGCGAAGTTTTCGGGGATATGTGAATCGTATACGCCGTGTTCGTTAAGAGCCCAGCCCGCGCTTTCGCCGACGGTTTTGCCGTGGTATCTGAGGGCTTCAAAACGGAAAAACTGGCCCCGCAGGGCGTCGCCGTTTTTTGGCGGAAATTTTTTGCCCGGACAGAGAATCTGAAAGCCTTCCCAGGGAAAGGCAAGCTCCACGGTCCATCCTTTGTCCACTGTTGAAGGATCGTTAATAAGGCCGTTGATCTTAACGGCGCTCCGGAGGCCGGGGAAATCAAAGTCCATAAAGGCCCAGCGCCGGCCGCGGGGATGCTTTCCAAACCGCGCCGCGTCCTGAAAGCCGCTTAAGACATCGACGTTCGCACTGTAAAGATCAAACCGGGGAACGTCAAAACGGCTTCCCCTTTTAAGGGCGTCCTGGTACACAAAGAAGACCTCGTACACCGTTCCGTATGCGTTTATTTCAAATTCATAATAACAGTCTTCGCCTTCAAAAAAAACTTCCACGTCGTTGTCAAACCAGACAAGCGAATCCCTTTCGGTCAGAGAGGCGCGGACCGCCGGCTCCTCAATCCAATAGGCAATGTACAGGGCGTGGTCGTCCCAGAGGGCCGCCATACGGGTGTCAAAAAAGGCCGCTTCGCCGGTAACCATGTCTACAAAACGGCGGGATTTTTCCGCGTTTTTCCATACGGGTTTTTCCAGATCCCCGTCAATATGCATGGGGCCGCCCGCCTTTCTGCAGGTGTAGTGCGCTATCCTGTCTTCGCCGATGCGGTAATTGTTCATGCTTTCAGTATAGACGGTTTACAGGCTCAAGGCAAACCGCCGAAAGTCAATTCCGGTATTCCCGTAAATTCATTATACTTATAGCATGCGTATCCTTACAGGCGGAATAAACCATGAATCGAATTCCCTTTCACCCATCATAACCGGTGAAGACGATTTTGTTGTCTTCAGGGGAAACGAGATTATTGCAAAAGGAATGTCTCCGGAGTATTCATCCACGGGGATCATACAAACCCTGCGCTCTCACGGAGCTGAAATCATCCCAACCGTGCTCGCCCGCGCGGTTCCCAACGGCGTCGTTTCCGCAGCTTTCTATCAAAAAATCAAAAACGAAATTCTGGACCGCGCCCGTGAAGCGCTCAAGGAAGGCCCCATAGACGGAATTTGCCTTGCCCTCCATGGTTCCATGAAGGTTCAGGGGGATCTTTCCGGTAAAGCCGCTGATGAAGTCTCCGCCGAGGGGGATCTCTGCACGGCGCTCCGCGGAATTCTTCCCGGCGTTCCCTTTACCGCCGCCCTGGACATGCACGCAACGATCACCCCCGATCTGCTTGAAGCCGTCAACGGCTTTGCGGGGTACAAGACCGCCCCCCATACCGACTGCCTTGAAACAGGGGAAAAAGCGGCCGAAATGCTCCTTGCTTCGCTTGGCTCAGGCAGGAAACTCTACACCGCCTACACAGGCATTCCCATGATGATAGCCGGTGAAAAATCTGAAACCGCCGCCGAACCAATGGCGTCCCTTATCAAAGGCTGCCTTTCCGCAGAAAAGCAGGACGGCATACAGGCGGCTTCTATTTTGCTGGGTTTTCCCTGGGCGGACAGCAAATACAACGCCGTAACCATTCTGGTCACATCGTTTGAGGAAGCAAAGAACACCGCGGATCGATGCGCCCGCGATCTGGCCCTTTCGTTCTGGCGGAGCCGCGGGGATTTTACATTCCGCACCGAGTGCTACGATTCACGGCGCGCCATGGCCGCGGCATACGAAGCGGTCGCGAAGGGCGAGCGCCCCGTGTTTGTTTCCGATTCCGGGGATAATCCCACCGCGGGGGCCGCGGGGGACGCCACGGATCTTCTGGAAGCAATTATCGCAACCATGGATCAGGCGGACGGCCTCCCCACGCCCCTTCTCTACTCGGGATTTTACGACGCGGAGGCGGCGGCGGCCTGCATCAGGGCGGGAGAGAACGCGGCCCAGGACATTACGCTGGGGGGCCGCCGGGACACGGTAAACGGCAGGAAAATTCCGCTCCGTGTACAGGTGAAAAAAACCGTGCGGGATTTCGGCCCCTACAAATCCGGCCTGGCCCTTGTTTCATACAGGAACCTCCTTATCACGATCACCTCAAAACATATAGGTTTTGGCGATGAGGACCTTCTCCCCGCCCTGGGAATAAACGCAGGCGATTACTGTCTCATCGCGGTAAAGCTGGGCTACCTTGAACCCTGTTTCCGCCGCATTGCCGCCCGGGCCATACTGGCGTCTTCCCGCGGATGCAGCCACGAGATCCTCGAAAATATTCCCTATAAAAAAGTACGCCGTCCCATCTACCCCCTTGATCCGGATATAGACTGGACGCCGTGAACGGATTATGGTTATAACATGTTATTAGAGTTGTTCAAAAACTTCGGTTTCTGAACAACTTCCGCTAAAAAACGGCAAAAAAGGTGGATTTTGTTGAGAAATCCGCGTTTTTTGGGAGACTTGTTCAATAACCAGCCGGGTTTCGAAACAGGCTCATAGGACGGGAATTTTATGCGTGAATCAATAATTGCATTTTTAACCGCCGCTTCGCCCCTGGAACTGTCTCTTATTCTCGTTTCCAAGGTTGTCGAAGTTTCGCTCGGAACGGTGCGGACCATCCTTATCAACAAGGGATACCGCCGGGAAGGGACCATTCTTTCATTCTTTGAAATAATACTCTGGACCTTTGTCGCTTCGCGGGTGATCATGGGGATCGCCGACGCCCCCATCAAGGGCATTGTGTACAGCATAGGATTTTCGCTGGGCATCTACTCGGGTTCCCGCATAGAAAATTTTATAGGAATGGGAAAGGTTCTTATCCAGACCATCATCCCAAAGGAAAATTCGGAAGGCATGGTCGCCCTGATTCGTTCGCACGGCTACCCGGTTACCACCATGGAAGCCAGGGGCCGCGATTCGGAAAAAGAGGTGCTGATGATTTTCGCCAACCGCAAGGGCAAGGAAGAGATCATCCGGGAGATATGCAGTCTTGACGGTTCCGCCATGATTATAACCAACGACGTTTCCACGCTCCACGGAGGGACAATCTCCTCCGCGCCGCGGAAACTATTCAAGTAGCCGGAACATACGTGAAACATGCTCCCTTTACCTAGATCTACGAGGATGAACATATCGCCGCCGTAAACAAAGCATCAGGCGTTCCGGTAA
>JAITJV010000214.1 GCA_031278755.1 Treponema sp.
GTCCGGTTTAAGGGCATTAGAACGTTTGAAGATCCCAAAGACGGCGGTTCGGATTATGCGTTCCCGTTCCGCGAAACCATACTCCGCGCGCTGCGGCAGGGCGGCAGGCGGAACGCCATGATCCTGGGGCCTCCGTTTTGCGGGAAAAGGGACGGAGTGCTCCGTTTTTCCGGCGAGCTTTTATCCAAAACAGAAGGGGGCAGGATGCCTGTTCTTGTATTCCGTTTCGGATCCGGCGGAAGCGGTTTGTGCCCCCTCTCCGACGCATGGTCCCCGGACCTGCGTTCCTTTGTTCAGGAACTGGCTCCTAAAAAAACCAGTGAAGAATTGGACGGCCTGGCGGAGTGCTTTTTCAGGGAACGGCTGAGGAGCGAGGTTCCGGATTATTTGCGCGCAAAAGGGCGGCGCTTTCTTGACCTTCTTCTGGAAACCTACGCTTCCGCGGCGGCGGGGCGGGGGATGCTTGTGCTGGAGAATCTTCACAAGGCGGAAACGGCCGCCGCGGAGGTATTTGCGGAAGCATATAAGGCGTTTCCCGGCAGGGAAAAACTGCCGGCCTACGGCACCGCCGCCGACGGTTCTTCCGGCATCGAGGAAACGCTGAAATTCTGGGAGGGAATCTTCCCAAGGCTTATACGCCTCAACGCCGCCGGCTACAAGGCTCCGTCTCTTCCCGAGCTGTCTTCGGATCTGTGGGAAACCGCCTACGCCCTGGAACTTTTGGGCAGATGTTTTCCCGGTTTTCTTTTTCAGCAGCTTTTTGAAGAAGGCGGCAAGAGCCGGGTCATGATCGCCCGTTCATATTCGCTTCTTCTTCATTTTACCGTCATAGACACCTTCCTCGATCCCCGTCCCCGCATAAGCCGTTTTGCCCAGCGGGCCGAAGCGTACCTTGGAGAAAGGGCGGAAACGGTGCGGGATTTTGTAAGGAAGCGCCTCCTTGACTGGGTTGCCGGAAACAAACTCCGTCCCTGTTTCCGGCTTCTTGAGATCCTTGACGGACTCGGCGGATTTGAAAATTCCGGAAACGCCCGCGGCCGCGGCGCGGGCAAATCAAACGCGAAAGAAACGGAAAATCTGGACGATCTTGTCCTGAAATCAATTTCGGCGGATTTGGTAAGCGGAACCGACGGCGGCCTGCGCCGGGCGCTGTCCGAAGGAAAGCTTGAAAAGATTGCCGGAAAGGAACGGAAGGAAACGCTCGCCTATATCACAGAAACGGAACGGTCCCTTCTTTACGGGACCGAGGCGGAAATACGGGGCGCTTTTGCCGCGCCTCCCCCGGAATCCTATGCTTCCTACAGGGTAAGGACGCTGTTGAATTTGACGAGCTTTCACCTTGGAATACGGGACGCCGCTTCCGCCCTGGAAACGGTAAAGGAAGCGATCCTTCTTTCCCAAAACAAGCCCTGGATGGGCCTTGCCCGCGCGTACCGTCTTTTTTCATTGGTGAATCTGGCGAGGCAGCAGGTTGCGGAAACGATAGATTACGCCGGCTTCTCGGTAGAAAGCGCCGAAAAGACCGGAAACCTTGATGAATTGGGCGTCGCCCTTTATTACAATGCAGCCGCCCAGTTTCTTTACGGGAATATTTCAAGGGCCGAAAGGCTGGTTCTTGAAACCGGCCGCCAGGCGGAGCGCACCGGGAGGCCCGAATGGGCGGATCGGGCGCGTTTTCTTATGGGTAAACTTCGTTTTGAAACGGGCCGTTACCGGGAGGCCCTGGATATTTTTGAAAGCCTCAGGAAGGAAAGCGGGACGGTTTCTTCGGCGAAAGAACGGCTTTTTGCCGCCTGGGCATACCGGGCGAAAGTCTATTCCCAGAGCCCCCTGATTCAGAAGCCCGGCGGCGGAGGCCCCGACCCGGATTTTTTTGAGATCGAAGCTTCGTACCTTTCGGAAAATTACCGGAGAACGGCGGAACTTTGCAGCCGTTTTTCCGCGCCGGCGGAACAGTTTATTTTTACCGAACAGCCCGACTGGCGGAGCGGTTTTGCGCAATGTGAGCTGCTGCTTCTTCATCCTTCGGAATTCTGGAACCGTATGATACTTGTGTATCACTCACTTGCGCTTTGCAGGCTTTCTTCCGCGGGCGCCGGAGAGGCGGTCCGCAATATGCAGCGCATACTTCGTGAGGAAGGCCTTTCCGACATGGATCCCAACGGCGCGTTTTACCATTATGCGTTTTACCGCATCCTTGAAGATTCCGGGGCGCCGCAGGTGGATATGAATACGGCGGTGAGCATAGCCTTTAAGCGTTTGCAGCGCCGGGCGAGCCGCATAGACGACATGGAGACCCGGCATAATTTTCTTTCCCTTCCGCGCTGGAACAACGCCCTGAGCCTTGCGGCCAGAGATTATAAATTAATATAGGAGAAGGTCATGGGAAAATTCAAGCGGGTAAAGACGGCGGTGGTAGGCTGTGGAACGATCAGCGACATTTATCTTCAGAATATGACGGAAGCTTTTGATATTCTTGAAGTGGCGGGCTGTTACGACAGCATAAAGGAACGGATGGAAAACCGGGCTTCAAAATACGGCATCAGGCAGATGAGTCTCGACGAAATCCTCAACGACAAGAGCATAGAACTGGTGCTGAATATTACCGATCCCAAAAGACACCATCTTGTATCAAGCCAGGCGCTGAACGCCGGAAAGCATCTTTATTCCGAAAAGCCCATCGATCTTTCCCTGGAAGGCGCACGGGAGCTTGTCGAACTTGCCGATAGAAAAGGCCTCCTCTACGGAAACGCTCCGGATACGTTTATGGGGCAGGCCATACAAACGGCCCGGTTCTATATTGACAAGGGGCTTATCGGCGATGTTACGTCGGTTTATGCGGTCCTGAACCGGGACGCCGGCCTCCTTGCCGAACGCTTTCCGTTTACAGCCGGCCCCGGCGGGGGCATAGGCCTTGATGTCGGGGTTTACTATGTAACCGCCCTCTTGAGCATTCTGGGGCCGGTAAAGGACGTCGGCGGTTTTGTAACGACCCGGAATCCCGAAAGAACCCATTTCTTTCCCGCCAGGGAAGACTTCGGCGAAAAGTACACCCTTGAGGCGGAAAACCTTGTAGTGGGAAGCCTTGTTTTTGCAAACGGCGTGATGGGTACGCTTCATTTTAATTCAAACAGCATAGGAAACGAGAAACCCCAAATCGTCATGTACGGTACCGAGGGCATACTCTACATGCCCGATCCCAACTGTTTTGGCGGGGAAGTGCAAGTCATTCTTAAGGGACAGACCGAAAAAGTAACCCTGCCGCCGACCCATGGTTTTGCGGAGAACCACAGGGGCATAGGCCCGGCTGAACTGGCCTGGTCTCTCCGCCTGGGACGCAAACCCCGGACCAGCAAGGAAATGGCTTTCCATGGCCTTGAACTGCTCCTGGGCCTTTACAAAAGCTGTGAAACCCGCCGTTTTTACGAAATGACGTCCCGTTTTGAGCGGCCGGCGCCCCTGCCCAGAGGCTGCCTTGGGCCGGCATACGGCGGTTCGCCCCTTGAGGCGGGGCTTGCCGTATAAGGGCGTAAAAGCGCCCCGCGGCGCGGCGGGTTCATTGACAAGAGAGCGTATTTTTGCTATTTTTGCCGCAGTTGTGGCGGCATAGCTCAGTTGGTAGAGCAAACGGCTCATATCC
>JAITJV010000259.1 GCA_031278755.1 Treponema sp.
TTCCGCTGGGGCGGCCTGGACGGCCAGGGTCTTGCCATGATGGAGGATTATTCCGACGTTATCATCAACACGACGCCCGCCGGCATGGAAGGCGGCGCGGAAAAGGATCCCCTGCCTGCTTATGCGTTCAGCGGCCGTGAACGGGTAATGGATATGGTGTACAAACCCGAAGTAACGCCCTTCCTTCAGCGGGCCCTTATTTCGGGATGCCGCATAAGAAACGGGCACGACATGCTGATACGGCAGGCGCGTCTTCAGTATTCGGCTTTTTTGGGAAGGGAATTAAGCGAACAGCTTTCTTCGCGTATTATCGTATAGGATTGGTATAGTATGAATTCCGATGAGATGAAAGTCCTTGCGGGCAGAACCGCGGCGGACGCGCTGGTAAAAAGCGGCATGAAACTGGGGCTGGGAACGGGATCCACCGCCGTTCATGTGATCAACAGGGTGGGAGAGCTTCTTGCCATGGGAGCGCTGAAAGATATAGCCGTATTCCCCACGAGCTTTCAGTCCCTTATGGATTGTGAAAAATGGAAGATACCTGTTTTCACGCTTAACGCTCCCGAACTTTCAGGCGGCCTTGATCTTACCATAGACGGCGCGGACGAAGTGGACGGCGAAAACCGCTGCGTCAAGGGCGGCGGCGGGGCCCTGCTCGTTGAAAAAATCGCGGCCTACGCCTCGTCCTCGTACGCCCTTGTAGCCGACGAGCGCAAGTTTGTACGCAGCCTGGGGGTTTCTTTTCCCGTGCCGGTCGAAGTCGTCCCCGAAGCCCGCCTTTCCGCCGCCCGTTCCCTTGCCGCCCTTGGGGGGGAAGCGGTTTTAAGGGCGGCGCTGCGCAAGGCGGGGCCGGTGATCACGGAACACGGAAACCTTATTTTGGACGTCAGGTTCAAAGAAGGCGCCGATCCTGTTTTTTTTGAGGAAGAAATCAACCGCATCCCGGGCGTGGTGGAGAACGGTTTTTTTACAAAGATAAGGCCGGTGCTTTACGCCGCCCGGCGGGACGGAACCATCGAGACGCGGAAATAACATGGCGATAGACAGGCACATCAATTTTTTTGAACTGCAAAAGGCTTCGGCCCTTCCCGGCTGCCCCCTCTGCCGCATAATCTCCGACAGGGCCGAACGGTATATAGACAATCTGCTTTTTGAGCATGTATCGGACCGCGGGTTCAGGAAGGCCCACCGCGACGCGGGCGGATTCTGCGCCTTTCATTCCCGCCGCTTAACGTCTTTCCGCGACGGCCTCGCGGTCGCCATTCTCGGGCGGGATATTCTTGAAGACAGAATAGAGCATTTCAGAAAGCGGAAACCCTGGCGTCCTTCAAAACCATGCCCCATCTGCGCGGAAAAGGACCGCATTGAACATGAATACCTGGGCTTTCTTTCGGGGTGCGGCGGGAAAGACGGGGATGAAGAAGAACTTAAAAATGTTTTTACCGCTTCCGACGGTTTGTGCGCCCCCCACTACGGGGATTTTCTCGCGTCTTTCAAAAAAATTCCTTCCTGGCTTGTGGAATTTCACGAAAAGAAATTCACCGGCCTGAAAAAACGGACGGATCAGTTTATTGAATTTTCGGCCTACGGCAGACAGGATGAATTTGCAAAACTGTCCGAAAAGGATCAGCTTGTGTGGAAAGAACTGGCCTCGGTGCTGCGCGGAAATGACGGGCCGCAGGATTAACGCGGTTGATTGTAAGCAAAGGGTTTAATACCCAGGGCCCCGCCTGCGCGGGAGAGCCTTGCGGCGGCGCGTTTCGCCGAATCAGGACCGTTCTTGTAATAATTTATTGTTTATGCTACGTTCCTCATGAGAACAGCATGTCCCGCGGCCCTGCCGCGCGGTATGCCGATTGAGGAGGAATCATGACCGACGAAGTGCGCGAAATTGCCCAGCGGGTCAGGGTGCTGCGGGAAATTGAAGAAATATCCGGAGAAACGCTGGCTAAAGAGCTTGGTTTTGATCCGGAGGAATACAGCGATTGGGAATCGGGAAAGAAAGATTTTCCCGTGGGCGCTCTTGTGGAGATAGCCTCCCGCTTCAAAGTGGATCTTCAGGAACTCATCGCCGGTGAAACTCCCAAACTCAGGGCCTTCTGCCTGAGCAAGGCCGGAAAGGCCCCCGAGGTAAGCCGCCGGCCCATGTACACCTACTGGAACCTGGCCTATAAATTCCACCGGAAAAAGGCGGAACCCTTTCTTGTAGAGGCAAACCCTGAAACAGAAAACAAGCCCCTCTCCCTCAATACCCATCCCGGGCAGGAATTTGATTATGTCATTGAAGGCCGGCTTCTTGTTTCCGTCGGAGGCCATGAAATGGAGCTGGGCCCCGGGGACAGCGTTTACTACGATTCAAATGAACCGCACGGCATGAAAGCCCTGGGGGGAAAACGGGCCCGTTTTCTCGCCATGGTTATGTAGCATACATGAGAAAGGAGGAATGATGGATCTTCTGGACAAGTACCTCTCCAAAAGCGACTTTGAGTCCTATGAGGATTTTTATACCAATTTTTCCGTAAACATTCCGGAAAATTTTAACTTTGCGTACGATGTAACGGACGCCCTTGCGGCGGAAAAAGGCGGACAGACCGCCATGGTTTGGTGCGACGAAAAAGGCGCGGAGGCGGTCTTTACCTACGCCGACATGAAGCGGCTTTCGGACAAGGCCGCCAATGTTTTCCATGAGGCCGGCATAGGCAGGGGAGATCCGGTAATGATCATCCTCAAGCGCCGCCATGAATACTGGCCCGTGCTCCTCGCCCTTCACAAGATCGGCGCCATAGGAATTCCCGCAACGCACCTCCTTACCACCAAGGACATCGTATACCGCTGCGGCGCCGCCAGCATTACCGGCATAATTTGCGTGGATGATCCCGAACTGATGTACAGGGTGGACGAGGCCGAAGCCAAACTGGAACGTGATTCGGATGCGGCGGGGGATACCGCCCTCAGGTTCAAGGCCTTTGTCCGTTCCGT